>CAMYJG010000010.1:0-44710 GCA_947258695.1 uncultured Ectothiorhodospiraceae bacterium
TGAATTTAAAGTAACAATTTTTCGTTTTTTTAATCTGTATGAAAAATCATGCAACTTAAGATCACCGCTAAGCTGTTTAATACTTTCATTTTCCCAGTTTAGCCATAAACTAAAATCAGCCATGCCTGCTATGAGTTCAGTCTCAGGTATTTTAATATAATATTGTAATGGGTTAAGATTAAAACCTTTACTATCAATAAATGTTTTAAGTTTTAACGTAGACGGTGATGTTATATCTCCTTCAATATCTGCTGCTAATTTTATTTTATCTCCAAGAATATTCGGCAATTTACTTTCAAGCAATAACTGGTAGCGTTCAGAACTTTTCTTCAACAATAAATTTATATCATCAAAAAACCAGCTTACACCTGCATTTTGTTCATCCTTCCAGGTAAAGCTACTATCTTCTACACCAATTTCACCTTGTTGTAACAACCAATTATTTAAAAACGCGTTCGGCTCACTCTCTACTTTACTTAAGCCAGCTAAATCTACGCCCTTAATTTTATAACTACCCTCGACTGTTCGGGTGACATGAAGATTCATCCCTTTTATAGTTAATTGTGATGGCGTAATTTTTTGAGACAGCAATAAATCTTTGAAAGAAATACCAACATCGATACGAGAAAGCGAAAATAACGATTTTTTAGTTTTGCTTGAAATGAGTTCTACGTTGTGAAAGATCAAAGTTGGCACCAGGCCACTTAGTTCTGCATCCATACGCCCAATTTTCACCGGCTGTAGTAACAAGCTCGAAGCAAGCTGCTCAACTTCGGCCTGGTACAAATTTGCAGTTGTTAGTAAAAGCCGTAAGCCTGAAACGGCCAATGCCACAACAATAACAACTATAGCAACGCTATAGCCAACGATTGCTTTAAACTTGTGAAAAAGGGGATGCATTTTAGACATTTATTTTTACAGCAACTCTTTTACATTAAAACAACATCAAAATGTTCCTGGCTGTACTCAGATTCAACCTGAAAGCGAATTGGTTTACCGATAAACTCTTCCAGTTCTGCAATGCTGGTGGATTCTTCATCCAGCATAAGATCTACCACAGGTTGTGCTGCAAGAATTAAAAACTCCTGAGCATCAAACTGACGTGCCTCGCGAATAATTTCACGAAAAATATCATAACAAATTGTTTCTGCTGTTCTTAAAGAAGCACGTCCATTACAACAAGGGCAAGGCTCACATAAAATATGTTCCAGGCTCTCACGGGTACGTTTTCGTGTCATCTCTACCAGCCCTAGTGAAGAAACCTCGCATACATTTGTTTTTGCATGATCCTTATCAAGATATTTTTCTAATGAACGTAATACCTGCCTTCTGTGCTCAATATCAGACATATCAATAAAATCAATAATAATAATGCCACCAAGATTTCTTAATCGTAACTGACGTACAATGGCATGTGCTGACTCAAGGTTTGTTTTAAATATGGTTTCTTCCAGATTTCTATGTCCAACAAACGCACCGGTATTCACATCAATAGTGGTCATAGCTTCAGTTTGATCGATGATTAAGTATCCACCGGACTTAAGTGGTACTTTTCTCTCCAGGGCTTTTTGGATTTCATCTTCGACACCGTAAATATCAAAAATCGGGCGCTCACCTGGATAATGCTCAATCCTGTTTTCCAGCTCGGGGATAAATTTACTCGCAAATTTTTTCACGGTTTCGTAAGTTGACTTGGAATCGACCCGCACCTTTTCTATATCTATGCCGCTCAAATCCCGCATAGTTCGCATCACCAGCGACATGTCTTCGTGGATCAAGGTTCCAATTTTTGCTGTGCGATATGCCTCAAGAATATTGCTCCATATTTTTTGTAAAAACTGCATATCCTTATAGATAGCTTGTTCGCTTATACCTTCTGCTACAGTTCGGGCAATATAACCGCCTTGATCAAACTCATCAGCATAGCCCGAAATCGTGTCTTTAAGTCGTTGCCGTTCAGAGTCATCTTCAATCCGTTGTGAAATACCAACATGAGATATTCCCGGCATATAAACTAAATATCGTGATGGAAAAGAAATTTGAGTGGTTAAGCGAGCGCCTTTCGACCCCATGGGATCTTTGATCACCTGTACCATCAATTCCTGGCCTTCACGCAATAATTCCATAATGATATCGGAAGGTTCGCCGCCATCACCATTTTTACCATTAGGCTGAGCTATATCTGAAACATGCAAAAATGCCGTGCGTTCCAGCCCGACTTCTAAAAAAGCTGCTTGCATGCCAGGTAAAACCCGGCAAACCTTGCCTTTATAGATATTACCCACCAGGCCGCGTTTACGCTCACGTTCTATATCTACTTCCTGTAATAAACCATTTTCGACATAAGCCACCCGTGTTTCTTGCGGGGTAATATTGATTAATAATTCTTCACTCATAGCGGTCCTTTATCTATCCTAAGCCTATGATACTACTAAGAAATCTGAACGAATACCTGCTTTATTCAGAAGTTTATTTGTTTCATATACGGGTAATCCCATTACCCCTGAATAACTACCTGATAAATGTGTGATAAATACGGCTGCCAGACCTTGAATCGCGTACGAACCCGCTTTATCGTCACATTCTCCCGTCTCTATATATTGCTCAATTTCTGTATTTGATAATTGGTTAAATGTCACATTACTGACACTTAGTACGTGATTTAATTCAACTGGGCTGTTATTTTCAGCTTTTGTGGCCAATGCAACAGCCGTTATCACCTGGTGAGTTTTTCCCGAAAGTAAATCTAACATCCTTTTCGCATCAGCTTTTGAGGATGGTTTCCCCAGAATTTTTCCATCAACAACTACCGCGGTATCAGAACCCAAAACAGGAATAAAGTCTTGCTTACTATTCCAGCCGGCTAATGCCTTTACTTTAGCCAAACGGATAACATAATCTTCTGCTATTTCATCGCTTAATAATGTTTCATCAACGTCGACTGACAAGGTAGTAAATGGAATAGCGAGTTGCTTTAATAATTCGCGTCTGCGAGGAGATTGGGAGGCAAGATATAGCGAGGGTTTATTAGTCATAGTTTTATGATATTACTACACTAATGCATCTCAGCGTGATCTAAAGTGGGAAAATGTAAATTGCAATGTAAGGCTTTTCTTATTCTATGATTTTTACTTATGGTACGGGTGGCCTTTAAGTATGGTGGTTGCGCGATAGAGTTGTTCAGCAAGAACAACTCTGACAAGAGGATGGGGCAAGGTTAAATTCGAAAGAGAAATCGTTTGCTGGGCTTGTTTCAGACAATCCTGGGCAAGTCCCTCTGGTCCACCTACTAAAAGAGCGATATCTTGCCCGGATGCTTGCCAGCTTTTTAACTCTTTTGCTAACTCTTCAGTTGAACAAGCTTTTCCGAGTACATCTAAGGCGATAATTTTTGCCCCTTTTGGGATAGCGGCTATCATTTTTTCACCTTCTTGCTGCGTAAGCCGCTTAATGTCACTGTTTTTGTTTCGTTTGCCTGCTGGAATTTCTACCAGTTTGATTTTACTTTCTGGCGGCATTCGTTTTGCGTACTCAGCATAACCCGCTTCAACCCAATCAGGCATGCGATGACCGACAGCGATAAGATGGATTAACATAATTAGACCGAATTAAGGATTAAGTAGCTGAGGGGCTATCCTCACCCCAAAGTTTTTCCAGGTTATAAAATTCCCGGATCGCAGGTTGCATAATATGTACAACAACATCACCTAAATCAACTAATACCCATTCACTGGTTTCATCTCCTTCAATACCCAGTGCAGGATAACCTGCTTTTTTTGCTTTATCAGAGACACTATTAGCTAATGCTTTGACCTGGCGTGAAGTTTTGCCACTGGCAAATATCATAATATCAGTAACGCTGCTTTTATTAACAACATCAAGAACTTTAATATCAATACCTTTGATGTCTTCCAGCGCTTCAATGGCCAGGTCACAAAGTTGTTTACTATTCATAAATTAACCTTAATAAATATTTTGCTGTTGGATCAGGGTAAGTACTGAATCCGGTAAAAAAAAATGTATACTTTTATTTTCCTGCCAGTATTGGCGAATCGTTGTAGCAGAAATATCCAGTTGAGTAACAGGCACAAAACAAACTTTACCATTGTCACTTCTCTTCATAGTATCAACATCAACAATACGCTGTTTTAGCAGTGTTAAAACTCTCTTGTTTAACTTAACTTTGCTATCACAAGCAGGACGTTGCATAACCACAATATTTGCAAGATCTAAAATGCGCTGCCATTGATACCACTGCTCTAAACCATTAAAGGCATCGGTACCTAAAATTAGGCACAATGATTCAGATTTAAAATCTTTTTTCAAACTGGCCAAAGTATCAACCATGTATGAAGGGCCATGCCGACGAATCTCTCGATCATCGGCTACGAAAGTTTTTTCGCCAGCAATAGCTGCACGCACCATTGCCAGGCGTTGTAATGGCTCTGCGACAGGTTTATTTCTATGAGGTGGTTCGCCACAAGGAATAAAACGAACTTCACTTAAAGATAAACATTGTTGTACATCTAACGCGGTGCGCAGATGTCCATAATGAATGGGATCAAACGTTCCTCCCAAAATACCAATCATGATAAATTACTGGCGAATGTGGCCATCACCGATCACGATATATTTTTGCGAAGTTAAACCCTCCAGTCCAACCGGACCACGAGCATGAATTTTATCAGTACTGATGCCTATTTCTGCCCCAAGGCCATATTCAAAGCCATCAGCAAAACGCGTCGATGCATTGATCATCACCGAACTGGAATCAACTTCCATCATAAACTGGCGCGCAATCGTAATGTTTTCTGTCATAATGCTTTCGGTATGACCGGAGCCATGTTTATGAATATGATCAACTGCCTCAGCAAAACCATCAACAACACGAATAGAAAGAATAGGCGCAAGGTATTCTTCATCCCAATCTTCTTCTGTTGCGGCTTTTATGCCTGGTAGTATTGATTGCGTAATTTCACAACCGCGTAATTCAACACCCTCATCGGTATATAATTGCCCCAACTCAGGCAAAACATCCGCCGCTACAGTCTGGCTAACAAGTAATGTTTCCATGGTATTACAGGTACCATAACGTTGTGTTTTTGCATTAAATGCAACGCTGACTGCCTGATGTAAATTTGCATCATCATCGATGTAAACATGGCAAACACCATGAAGGTGTTTAATCACTGGTACCCGAGCATCCGCACTAACCCGCTCAATTAAGCCTTTGCCGCCTCGTGGCACGATAACATCGACATACTCTTGCATGGTAATAAGTTCACCTACGGCAGCACGATCTGTTGTTTCAATAACCTGAACCGTGGCTTTGTCTAAGCCGGCTTTTTCAAGACCTTCATGAATACATGCTGCAATGGCCTGATTTGAATGTTTCGCTTCTGAACCGCCACGCAATATAGCCGCATTACCCGACTTCAAACATAATGCTGCTGCATCAGCCGTGACATTTGGACGTGACTCATAAATGATACCAATCACGCCTAATGGAACCCGCATTTTTCCAACCTGAATACCACTTGGCCGATAATTCAAATCTGTTATCTCGCCAACAGGATCGGCCAAAGAGACGATTTGACGAATACCTTCGGCCATACCAGCAACACGTTCTTCATTTAATGCCAGCCTGTCTAATAAAGCTTCATCGAGACCATTTTTTGCGCCGGCCTCCATATCTTTTTTATTTGCTACCAACAACTCATCACTGCGTGATTCAATCGCATCTGCAATTGCTAAAAGAGCCGCATTCTTCTGTCCCGTATTTGCACGGTTCAATTCACGAGAAGCCGCGCGGGCATTTTGGCCCAGTTCGTTCATATACTTTTTAATATCTTTCATTCAATTAATCTCTGATTATCTTGTCGCAATTTGTTCGGCAGTTAAGGGAAATAGCGCAACTCCCGCAATGCGTAATGTTAATTGTAGCAACTCATCCCATGGTTTGCCTGTAGCCAAGCCTTTGCACATGCGTTCAATCCGACCGGCAACAAGTAAAAAAGCCTGCCAACGCTTTAAACCATGACGTTTTAAACCTGCATTCAAAACAATTTTTCGCTTATCCCAAATACGGTGCTGTTGAAATACCTGTTCTAATTTTTGTCCTGCAGAAACGGCTCGCGACATTTTCTCCAGGATACGAAGTTGGTACATTAGGGCGCCTAGTACGTGTAAAACATCTTCACCTTCACTTTTTAAGGTATGTAAGATACGCGAAACGCGTACAGCATCTCCTTGTAATGCAACATCAACTAAAGCAAAGGCATCAAAGCGAGCACTATCACTCACTGCTTCAATCACTTGTTCCGCACTAATCGGGCCTTCACCGTAAAGCATACGCATTTTTTCCAGTTCCTGATCAGCAGCCAGAAGATTACCTTCCACCTGCTCAGCTAAAATGGTTAATGCATCTTCATTGGGTTGCAAACCACGCAATTGCATTCTCTGTTTCAGCCACCCCGGTAACTGCTGAAGCTCAAGTGGCCACACTGCCAGGGTTGCACCTGCGCTATCTAAAGCTTTATACCACTTACTCCTGGTCTGGCTTGAATCCAGTTTGCCTGAAACGATCAGCAGTAAGGTATCATCAGGTATCTGACTGGTATAATGAACCAGTGCTTTACTACCTTTATCGCCTGGTTTACCGGTCGGTATACGAAGCTCAATCACTTTACGCTCAGCAAAGAGTGACATACTACCCGCCGACTGCAACAGCACATCCCAGTCAAAGCTACGATCTACATGATAAATTTCACGTTCACTATAACCTTGTGAAGCCGCTGTTTCACGAATCATTCGCACGGCCTCATCTTGCTGAAAAGGTTCATCACCACTTATAAAATAAACGGGCTGCAAAGACTTCTCAAGGTGAGATTTAAGTTGGTTAAAGTTTAATTTCATTTAACTTTATTGGCCTGCTCAGCTTTTTTTTTGCTTTTTAAAGAGGAACTCTTCAGTGAAAACATCAGGCGACGTGTTAACTGTAACATTGCAGCTTGTCGCATATCATTGTTTAAACGTGCTTCCTCATCCGCTTTAGCGATAACCTGGTTAGCGTCAAACAAATACTCTCGTTTAGCTGTTATTGATTGCGCCGGGATTACATCTATATATGATTGTTTTTCATTTTCAGCTACTTTTTTTAATAATGAAAAACTTAACTGATAATTCAATTCGTATTGGTTAGCCCGACCTGCATTATCTAAAGATAGAACACGCTTTGAAAAATTATCTCGTGTAATTTTTAATACGACAGGCGACTCATCTAAAACACTGACTTTTGCTGCTGCTAAAGCTCGGGATAATTCACGCCCTAACTCACTATGCTTATTGACACCCTGAATCTCAACTTCAGGTAATACTGAAGAGAGATCCTGGCTTCCACGCAGGTGAAAACCACAAGCAACAATGAAAGTAGCAAGTAAAATTAAAAATGAATATTTTATATTTTTCATAACTGACTAATCTATTTACTTAACAACAATATTCACCAGTTTACCGGGCACAACGATCACTTTTACAACCTGTTTACCATCAGTAAACCGTTTCACGTTTTCATCGGCTATTGCAGCTGCTTCAATGTCATCTTTACTTGCTGAAGCAGAGACCTCAATTCGTGATCGTAACTTACCATTCACCTGCACAATAATTTGTATACTATCTTTAACTAAAGCTGACTCATCAACTTTTGGCCATGCTTGATCTAATAACACACTTTGCTGACCTAATGCTGTCCATAGCTCATGACAAATATGCGGCACTATTGGTGATAGAAGTAACACGACTGACTGCAAGCTCTCCTGCATAACAGCCCGACCTTGTTCGCTATCATCTTTAAATTTTGCCAGGGCATTCAACAACTCCATTACTGAAGCTATCGCGGTGTTAAAGGTATAACGGCGACCAATGTCATCTCCAACTTTTGCAATAGTTTCATGAGTTTGACGGCGTAATGCTTTTTGCCCGTCATTTAAAGCAGCAATGTTTAAGCTTGAAGCTTCAGCGCTTTCTGTATGCTCAAAAACTTGTCGCCATAAACGTTTCAAAAAACGCGAGGCTCCTTCAACACCGGCATCACTCCATTCCAGTGACTGTTCAGGTGGGGCGGCAAACATCATAAATAAACGCGCGGTATCAGCACCGTATTGCTCAATTAAACCTTGCGGATCAACCGTGTTACCTTTTGACTTCGACATTTTAGCGCCATCTTTTAAAACCATGCCTTGCGTTAAAAGATTTTCAAACGGCTCATCGTTGCTGGTTAAACCAACATCTCGCATTAACTTGTTAAAAAAGCGTGCATATAATAAATGCAAAATGGCATGCTCAATTCCACCCACATATTGATCAACCGGTAACCAGTAATTCGCGCGCTCATCTAACATTGCCTCATCATTACCAGAAGAAGCATAACGGGCGTAATACCAGGAGGATTCCATAAAGGTATCAAAGGTATCCGTTTCACGTACCGCTTCTCCACCACAAGATGGACAAGATGTTTGATAAAACTCGGGCATTTTTTTAATTGGTGAACCAACACCATCAAACTCAACATCTTCTGGTAATCGTACCGGTAAATCTTTTTCCGGCACCGCAACTTCACCGCATTTATCACAGTTAATAATCGGAATCGGTGAACCCCAGTAACGTTGACGAGACACACCCCAGTCACGTAAGCGATAAGTGGTGCGCTTCTTGCCCCGATTATTTTTTTCTAAATAGGATGCAATTTTTTCAAAAGCATCAACAGAAGTTAAACCATCAAACTCTCCGGAGTTAACTAGTTTCCCTTTTTCAGTAAACGCGGCTTTTGCTAAATCACATTCTTCATCCCCAAGCGGTTCGATAACCTGGTTAATCGATAAACCGTATTTGCTTGCAAACTCGTAATCACGTTGATCATGTGCGGGTACAGCCATAACCGCACCTTCTCCATAACCCATTAAAACAAAGTTCGCGATAAATACTGGCACATGATCACCCGTTACTGGATGTATTGCTTTTAACCCTGTGTCGATGCCTTTCTTCTCCATGGTTTCCATGGAGGCTTCGGCTGTATCAGTTTTTGCACATTCCTTTATAAATGCGGCTACATTTTCATGGCCCTCACCTGCTTCGGTAGCAAAAGCATGTTCAGCTGCAACCGCGACATAACTAACACCCATTAATGTATCCGGACGTGTAGTAAACACTTTTAAATCTTCATCACGCCCAGCAATCGCAAAACTAATTTCAACACCTTGCGAGCGACCAATCCAGTTACGTTGCATGGTTCGTACCTGGTCCGGCCAACCATCAAGCTTATCTAAATCATCCAATAATTCTTCAGCATAATCGGTAATCTTCATGAACCACTGTGGAATATCTTTTTTCTCCACGTCAGTATCACAACGCCAGCACTTACCATCAATAACTTGCTCATTGGCCAATACCGTTAAATCATTTGGGCACCAGTTAACCGCTGCTGTTTTTTTATAAACAAGGCCTTTTTCATACAGCTTGGTAAATAACCACTGCTCCCAACGATAATAATCCGCATCACAGGTGGCGAGTTCACGTTCCCAGTCATAACCCAGTCCCAGGCGTTTTAGCTGCTCACGCATATAGTCGATATTTTCACGGGTCCATTTAGCCGGTGGAACATTATTTTTGATAGCGGCATTTTCCGCTGGTAAACCAAAGGCATCCCAGCCCATTGGTTGTAAAACATTTTTACCCTGCATACGCTGGTAACGGCTAATTACATCACCAATCGTGTAATTTCTGACATGCCCCATATGCAGTCGCCCACTGGGGTAAGGGAACATGGAGAGACAATAATATTTTTCTTTATTTGGGTCTTCGCTAGCCTTAAAGACCTTATTATCATCCCAATATTTCTGAATTTGACTTTCAATTTGTTCAGGTTTGTATTCTGATTCCATAAAACTCTGCTATATCTTTGATTTATATACAAATAATGGATGCGCCGCGAAAAAGCGCGCAAAATAAAATTATAAAGGTGTAAGGATACAGTAGACGGCGAATACTCCACAATAAAACTCTGATATAGATCAACACTTGTTAGCTAAAATTGTGTTGTTATGCTTATATTGATAATGAAATTTTTTAGTGAGGGACACCAAAATGGACAAAAAAGACGTCGGCGATAAGCTCCTCAATGCCTACCACACCATGCAGGAACAGATAAAAGATCTCTGGCACAAGGCTGAAGAAAAAGCTGTACCTACATTATCTGAAAATATAGAAAAAGCAGCTGAAAAAGCCTCGGAGTTGGGAGAGTTAACCAAAGAAGAGGCTCAAAAATTAGGTAGCTATATTCAACGCGACCTGGAAGATGCCGGGGAATATTTATCTGATTATGCTGCTAAAAATGGTCCACAACTGGAAAACTGGATTAAGGACGAGCTCGAGTTTGCTGAAACAAAATTTGCCGAAATGTTTGCCGACTTAGCCGATAAAACGCGCCTGGAGCTCGATGCCTTAGCTGAGCGGGCTCGTCAGGTAGGTGTTTGGCATACCGGTGAAATCACCAACGTCGGGGTACTCTATTGTCAAAACTGTGATGAAGTGTTGCACTTTAAAAAACCCGGCCACATTCCGCCTTGTCCGAAATGTAAAGGAACAGAGTTTAAAAAAGTGTTTAATAAATCGGGATAAGCTACTACCAAGATTCTTATCTTCAGAAATAGCGAAAAAGGATACACAGAAGCAATGCTCTGCTATTTTCTATATATTATTTTTAACACAAGAAGTTAATATCTTATCAATTGCTTGGTATGTCGGACCCGGAGTGGTCGCCAACAGATGATATCTTACTGGTTCATAGTGTTCTTCAGCCGTGTAAGGTGCTAAAAATTTATCACCGACTAAATCGTCCCTAACAAAAAATGCATTTACTCCCGCTATATCACAGCCAACCAGCTTGTATCCTTTTTTCGCAAAATCTACCTCGAGATATTTGAGCGATACCCCCATATAGTCATCACCTGCCCACATATGCGTCGGGTTATAATCTACAGTAAACATAATTGGTGGAAAAAATTTAGCATTGTATTCAATAACGACTACCCGTGGGTTAATAACGGATATTTCATTAAAAATATGAACGTCATTACCATCGATATCGACAGACAACAAATCAATTTCTGTTTCACTAATTTTTGATGAAATAAGATCGTTAATATTATCTTTAGTAATAAAAGCTTCTGTAATCTGTAACTGTTTTGTATCTAAAACACTTTTAAAGTGATCATTGATATTATTCACAGACTTGGATGAACCCTCGAGCCATAAACCACGCCATCCCTGAAAAAGTAACGCCAAGGTATTATTTTCTAAACCATCGCCAATTCCAAATTCAACAAACACTTTATTTGTTGTACCGACACGCTTAAATATCTCTAAAATAATGCCATCTTCTTCATTTTGAGAATACAGTTTTTTACCATACTTACTGAGTATTTTCGGGTTCTGATACCGTTCATCACGTTTCAAATTATCCTTGTACATATTCACACTTATACGACGCATGTATTCAATATTTCTATTCATAAATTTAGTATGCTTTGCATTTCGTATTTTTGTTGAAATACGCTTACGTAGCATTCTTATTTTTTTTAACATGCTTATCATTTATTTGTTTCCTTTAGTACATCAGTAAATTATTTTACTTTTATAAAGTTAAGTTTGTAATTAATTATCAGCATTACCAAAACCATAACAATCAAAAATAATACCGGGCGATTACCATAAATTACATATGGCGTAGATCCGGTTCTTGGTTGAGCAAAATCATTTATAACATAAGTTTCGAACTGAGGGGAACGAGATTTTATTATCCCCTTGTAGTCTATCAATGCAGAAACACCATTCGTTGTCACCCGCATCAGATCTCTGCCCGTTTCTAATGCTCGCATCTGTGAAATCTGTAAATGCTGATGTGGCGCAAATGAATCGCCGTACCAGGCATTATTACTGGCATTAAGAATTAATGTTGCCTCAGGTAAAAAACGAATTAAGTCTTCCCCAAAAGCATCTTCATAACAAATAGTCGGTGCTATTTTCTGTCCTGCGGCTGTTAATAAATCTTGATCATATTTACCCGGAGTAAAACCCGACATAGGCAGATCAAAAAAAGTGATAAGTCCCCTTAATAATGAAGATAACGGCACGTATTCGCCAAATGGTACAAGATGGTTTTTGTGGTAAAACTGTATTTCATTATTTTTATCTGCAGTACTGTTTATTGCCAGTAAACTGCTGAAATATTCATCTTTTTCACGATCTAATACTGGTAGACCTAAAATAATATCTGTTTTATTTTTTTTTGCATCATTTAATAATGGCTTTAATACATTCTTTTCTAATTGATGATAAAAAATAGTTAGTGAATTTTCTGGCCAGAGAATAAGATCACTATCCCAATTTTTTTTAGTTAATGAAAGATAACGTGTTTTTCTTTTTTCAAAATGGTCAGGGTGCCATTTAGTTTTTTGATCGACATTTCCCTGTATTAAACTGACTTTTATCGGTTTACCATTCGCTTCTGTCCAATCTAATTGAGAAAAAAGATAACCACCTAACCATATAATAGCCAGGCTAAAAATAACCAGCACATATTTTTTATATAACAAGGCTACAAGTAAAAGCGAAGCGCTTATTACCGTTATCCATGATAAACCATAAACTCCAAGAATCGGTGCGTAACCGGATAAAACACTGTTTGTCTGGCTATATCCTAAATTTAACCAGGGGAATCCTGTTAAAAACCAGCCACGAAACCATTCTACTAAAACCCAGAACACAGGAAACACGATAAGAAGAATCATAGTTTGGTTCTTGATATCAAGTTTATTTAGAAACAATACACTTAAATAAGCTTGTAAAGAAAAATATGCTGCAATAATACTCACCCAGATAACTGTAAGTAGGACTGAAGTTACAATTGAGCTATAACCGAAAACATAAATAGCGACAAAGACCCATGATACCCCGATACCAAACAAGCCCAGGCCATACCACCAGCCTAACCAGGCAGCGCGACGTGGTGACGCAAACAATAAAAAATAAAAAAACACGGCCGGGCTTATTGCAGCAAGGAAATAAAAATCAAGCGGTAAAAATGCCAGCGCCATGCAAGCCCCCGCGATAAAAACGCTTAAATACTGAATAAAGGAAGTGGAAAATCGCGGGTGTATATGAGTATAAGGATTAATCGAGCTCAACATCAGCTGGTTCCGTGGCCTTTTCGCTTGATGGATTTTTAGCCGGTGAGATTTCTAACAAGTCTATTCTTCGATTGCTTGAGCGTAACACTTTAAATTCTAATACATTAATATTAATAATCTCACCACGTTTAGGAACATGACCTAGTGCATTCATTACAATTCCACCGATAGTATCAAACTCCTCATCACTAAACTCAGTTTCAAAGTGTTCATTAAAATCTTCTATTGGTGTGATAGCTTTTACCGTAGCACGTCCATCTGCATGTTCGAAAATATAGGTGTCCTCATCAAAATCGTGCTCATCTTCAATTTCACCAACAATTTGTTCCAGCACGTCTTCAATCGTAACCATTCCGGCAACACCGCCGTATTCATCCACAACAATGGCAATATGATTTCGGGTACTCTTAAATTCATTTAACAAAACATTAAGCCGTTTACTTTCAGGAATAAATACTGCCGGACGCAGTACATCACGGATGTTGAGTTTATTATCACTCGCACTAATTAAATATGGCAGCAAATCTTTTGCCAATAAAATGCCAACGACTTCATCCTTACTATCGGCGACAACTGGAAAACGAGAATGCGCAGATGCAACCATTGTATCCAGAAGCTCATCTTCATTTGAGTCAAGCTCAAGCATAATCATTTGTGAGCGAGGGATCATAATGTCACGTACCTGCATTTCAGCAACCTGCAAGGCGCCATCAATCATGTTGTAAACTTCATGGTCAATAACATTATTTTTTTGAGCTTCATTTAACACGGCCATGAGTTGCCCGCGATCTTTTAACTCACCTTGTAATGCCTGACCCAAACGTTCAACCCAGGAACGATTTTGTTTAGTTTCTTTTTCCGGGCTAGCCGGCTGTTCTTCACTCATTGTTCTATTTCCCGATAGGGATCGGGATACCCCAGTTGTGACAATATTTGTTTTTCTTTTGTTTCCATAACACTTGCATCTTTATCTGTCAGGTGATCATAACCCAGCAAATGTAGCGCACCGTGCACAATCATATGCGCCCAGTGTGCTAACTCATCTTTTTTTTGCTGTTTCGCTTGTTGCATAACTACATCAGCACAAATAATTAAATCACCTAATAAATTCAATTCTACGTCATCTTCTATTTCTGCAGGCATCTCAAATGGGAAAGATAATACATTTGTTGAGCCTGATTTATGACGGTATTTTTCATTTAACTCAGCACTTTCTTTTTCACTAACAAAGCGTACCGTTAACTCCGCATCCCCATGATGCTCATAGGTTAACGTTGCTTTCAACCAACTCAAAATATCTTCGTCGGTCGGTAAGGCGTCCACCTCACGTTGAATATCTAAATTGATCTCCATTAATATACAAAGACTTTAAATCTAATTCGCTATCAACTTATTTCACCACCGTGAGCATCATACGCTTCTACGATGCGCTGAACGAGTGGATGGCGGACAACATCTTTTGGAGTAAAGAAACTAAAACTTAAACCATCGACATCTGATAAAACATCAATAACCTGGCGCAAACCAGATTGTTGCCCCTTCGGTAAATCAATTTGCGTAACATCCCCTGTTACCACGACCTTAGAACCAAAACCAATCCGGGTTAAAAACATTTTCATTTGTTCCACTGTCGTGTTTTGTGCTTCATCAAGGATAATGAATGACTCATTCAGTGAGCGCCCACGCATATAAGCCAACGGCGCTACTTCAATAACGTTACGCTCCATTAAACGGGCCACCTTTTCAAAACCAAACATTTCATACAATGCATCGTAAAGTGGTCGTAAATAAGGATCGATTTTCTGTGCCAGGTCCCCGGGTAAAAAACCCAATCTTTCACCCGATTCTACCGCGGGCCGGGTTAAAATAATTCGACGCACTTCTTCTCGTTCAAGCGCTTCAACTGCTGAAGCAACCGCAAGATATGTTTTACCTGTACCCGCCGGTCCCACACCAAAACTGACGTCATGATCCGCCATAGAACGTAAATAGTGTTGCTGGCTAGCTCCTCTACCACGTATTAAGCCGCGCTTTGTTTGAATAACGACCTCTTCACCAGAACGTGCCTTTTTATTAAGAACATGAACAGATGACACATCATGTAGATGTAAATTTACTATTTCTGGTGATAAGGTGTTCTTATCAGTCTCAAGATAAAGCTCGCGTAATACGTCTTCAGTTGCTTCAGCTGATTTTTTTTGACCAATGATTCTAAAATTGTTGCCACGATTATTTATTTCAACTCCCATACGGCGTTCTATGAGTCGTAAATGCTCATCAAGTTGGCCACACAAGTTTGCCAGGCGCTGGTTATCAGCAGGATCGAGTGTAATATCAAGAGAATGTGCGGAGGTATTCAAAATAGTGAGAGGGATTAACCGTTATGAGCAGATACTGGCGCCATAGTGGAATCAACTATATCCACTAATTCACCACGTAAAGAGTTAGGCCTAACTTCAGTAATTTTCACGTTTGCAAAATGACCAATCAATGATTTATCTGCTTTGAAGTTTACCACACGATTGTTTTCTGTGCGTCCACTGACTTCAGTTTCGTCTTTTCTAGATGCCCGTGTAACTAACACACATTGAACGGTACCCATCATACTATTACTAATATCGAGTGTTTGCTGATTTATCCGTGCCTGCAAGATTTGTAAACGTTCTTTTTTTACCTCTTCAGGCACATCATCCGGCAAGCTTGAAGCGGGAGTACCGGGGCGGGCACTGTAAATAAAACTATAAGATAGATCAAATCCCACTTCAGCGATCAAATTCATTGTATCTTCAAAGTCTTTATCTGTTTCACCGGGGAAACCAATAATAAAGTCCGATGAAAAACATAAATCAGGACGCACTTCGCGTAACTTGCGTATTGTTGCCTTGTACTCAAGTGCCGTATGCTTACGTTTCATTTGTGCCAGGATACGATCTGAGCCACTTTGTACCGGCAGGTGTAAATGGCTAACTAACTCAGGGACATCGGCATAAACCTGTATCAGGTTATCGTTCATTTCAATCGGGTGCGAGGTAGTATAACGAATACGGTCAATACCATCGATCGCAGCAACATAGGTGATTAACAAGGCAAGATCAGCCACGGTACCGTCATTCATTTCACCGCGATAGGCATTCACATTCTGACCGAGTAAATTCACTTCCCGGACACCCTGTTCAGCTAAAGTAGCAATTTCGGCAATAATATCGTCAAATGGACGGCTAAATTCCTCGCCACGGGTATAGGGCACAACACAAAAAGTGCAGTATTTACTACAGCCTTCCATGATCGAAACATATGCACTGGCACCATCGGTCTTCGGCTCAGGCATAAAATCAAATTTTTCAATTTCCGGGAATGAGACGTCAACGACGGACTTATGCTTCTGCAGCGCATTCGTCAGCATAGTCGGCAAGCGATGTAAGGTTTGTGGGCCAAAAATGAGATCAACGTAAGGCGCTCGTTTAAGAATGGCTTCTCCTTCCTGGCTTGCCACGCAGCCACCCACACCGATGACCAATTCAGGGCGTTTATCTTTTAATTTACGCCACATCCCTAAGTTTGAAAATACTTTCTCCTGAGCACGTTCACGCACTGAACAGGTGTTTAAAAGTAAGACATCCGCCTCTTCAGCAATATCTGTCGTTTCTAGTCCATGAGAAGCTCGAAGTACATCGGCCATTTTGGCGGTATCGTACTCATTCATCTGGCAACCAAAGGTTTTAATGTGTAATTTGCGCATTTTTTAACCACATATTTTAGGACGGAGAAAGGTATCATTTTGCCTGCTTTTAATCCAGCAAACACATAATAAAAGTGTCAAACAGGCCAGAAAAAATTAAATTAGCCTCATATATTATAGTGTTTTCTCCGTATTACATGAATTCCTGATAATACTGCTCATACATTTCATTTTATGGTCGATATCTTTTCTGAGTAAATTAAAACTCACGACATTAAATATTTAAATCGCTTACGGAGCAGGTAAGAATGAGTGAAATAAGAAATATTTTAATCATTGATGACAGTAAAGTTTCCCGAATGATGGTCAAAGCCATCGCAAAACAACATTTTCCTGATGCGGTCGTTTTTGAAGCCGGAAATGGGGATGAAACGCTAAAGTTAGAAATAAACCAAGAGCTCACCCATATTATCTGTGACTACAATATGCCTGGTATGGATGGCCTTACTCTTTGTGAAGAACTAAAGAAGCAACATCCCAGTAGTTATATCACCCTGTTGACAGCGAATGTTCAAGCGGCAACAAGAAATAAAGCCGAAGACAGTGGGATCCATTTTACAAAAAAACCGGTCACTGAAGAGCGCATCTTATCCATATTGTCTAAATAAGGAAGCTAACATGGTAGAGCTTAGTGAATTACAACAGGATATGCTCACTGAGCTATTCAACATAGGGATGGGAAACGCCGCGTCTGCATTAAGTGAAATGGTGTCTGAAGCAATACTGCTATCGATTCCAGAAGTCTCATTCATGGAAAAATCTGAATTGACGAATCTGCTTGAAGCGGATTCAGGAGGCCACATAAGCGGAGTCTCACAACAATTCCATGGTTTAATATTGGGGCAAGCCTTGTTAACTTTTCCAACAGATAAAAGCCTTGAGCTTGTACGTCTGCTACTTCAAGACACAGTACCACTGGAAAACCTGACCGAATTTGAAGAAGAAGCATTAACGGAGATTGGTAATATCATTCTTAATGCCGGCTTAAGTTGTTTAGCGGATATTTTTGAAGATGAAATAACCAGCGACTTACCTATTTTTAATAGCGGCAGTTGCTCTGAAGTTATAGAACATTCTAATCAAACTAATTCAGCACAACAAACTGTGCTGTATTTACAAGTTGATTTCAATATAGAAAAAAATGACATAAAAGGATATGTCATGTATTTATTTGATATCCAATCAATGGATAAGCTAGCTACATCAATTGAAAGTTATATTGAAAAACTCACTGCCTGATGCCCACTCCGACTAAGACAATACCTTCTGAAGAATTACTTACCCAGGTCATCGACACAAATGCAACCGGTATAACTATTCTAGATAAGAGTATGAATATTATCTTCTGGAACCAATGGATGAGCAATGCTTCATCTTTAGCTAAAGAAGATGTGTTACACAAAAATTTATTTTCAGTCTTTCCTGAAATGAAGAATAGTCGTATCGAAAAAGCAATTGAATTAAGTATATCTAAAGGAAACGCATCTTTTATATCGCATACTTTTAATAAAAACCCTTTTCCTCTTTACAGTAATGGCGATAAAAACAAATCCATTCGACAGCTTACCTATATAAAACCCGTCAATTTAAAGAATAATGAACGCTATTGCTTCATACAAATAAACGACTCAACCACATCAGTCTATAGAGAAGAACAACTAAGAAAAATGGCTCATGACGCTCAATCTTTAACTAAATTAAAATCAGGTTTTGTTTCATCAGTTAGTCATGAACTGAGAACACCATTAACATCAATAATGGGAGCACTAGGCTTACTTAAAAATGGGACTGATAAGGTTAACCCAGAAAATATGAAAACGATGTTAGACATCGCTTATAATAATGCAGACCGGTTATTATTGTTAATTAGTGATCTCCTGGATATGGAAAAAATAGAATCCGGAAAAATGGATTTTAATTTCAGCACGATAAATATTAATGAGCTGATTGATTTATGTATAACGCAAAATAAAGGCTTGTCTGATAAATATAAAGTGCAGTTCAACTTTAACAAAGACGACAATATACCATTGGTATTCGCAGATAAAGACAGAATCATTCAGGTGCTTAACAACTTAATGTCGAATGCAGTAAAATTCGAACCGAATGGAGGAACAATTGAGATTACTAGCTCACATGAAAACAACAAGGTACATGTGGCTGTACTCGATCATGGTTCTGGAATACCCGATGAGTTTAAAGATAAAATCTTTAAAGCTTTTACTCAGGCAGATGTAAGTAACACAAAAAATATTTCAGGCACCGGGCTAGGACTCGCCATATCTAAAACAATTATTGAACAACACCATGGCGAGTTAAATTTTGATTGCAATAATAAGCGAGGCACCTGTTTTTATTTTACCCTTCCAGTAAATAAACAATAAAAAAAGGCGCTTGAATATACCTCAAAGCGCCTTTTTAATTCTAACTTAAAACGTGTTAATCATCTGACTCTGAAGCGATTTTGTGAATACTCAGATCCGCACCCTGATATTCTTCTTCATGGCTGAGGCGAATACCAACCAATGATTTGATCACGCCATACACCAAAAAACCACCGACTAAAGCAATGGCTATACCAATGATTGTCCCGGCTAACTGAGCCATAAACGTTACTCCACCCAGACCACCCAGTGCAGTACTACCAAAGATACCAGCGGCTATTCCACCCCAGGCACCACATAGCCCGTGTAATGGCCACACACCCAGGACATCATCAATTTTCCATTTATTTTGCGCCATAGTGAATGTCCAGACAAATAAGCCTCCTGCTACACCACCGGTTACTAAAGCACCCAGTGGGTGCATGATATCTGAACCCGCACATATCGCCACAAGCCCCGCTAAAGGACCATTATGAACAAACCCAGGGTCATTTTTACCAACAATAGTGGCCACCAGGATACCGCCTACCATAGCCATCAGTGAGTTCACCGCAACTAAGCCGGCTATGGCATCAATGGTTTGCGCCGACATAACATTAAAACCAAACCAGCCCACGGTGAGAATCCAGGCGCCTAAGGAAAGAAAAGGAATACTTGATGGTGGGTGAGCAAATACTTCGCCACCTTTACCATAACGACCGTAGCGATGACCTAATAAGACAACCGCCCCTAAAGCTATCCAGCCGCCCATGGCATGAACCACAACGGAGCCGGCAAAATCATGGAATTCTGCGCCAAACGTCGCTTCAATCCAACTTTGCATGCCAAAGTTACCATTCCAGGTCATCCCCTCGAAAAAGGGATAAATTAAGGCCACGATAATAAAGGTCGCCGCTACCTGGGGATAAAAACGCGCGCGTTCTGCTATACCACCTGAAACAATGGCTGGGATAGCGGCAGCAAATGTTAGTAAAAAGAAAAATTTCACTAACTCATAGCCATTTTTCTCGCTTAATGCTTGTGCCCCTTCAAAAAAACCGACACCGTAGGCAATACCATAGCCAATAAAGAAGTAACCTATGGTCGATACTGAGAAATCGACAATAATTTTAACCAATGCATTGACCTGGTTTTTCTTTCTAACCGTGCCCACTTCCAAAAAGGCAAAGCCAGCATGCATGGCAAGTACCATGATGGCGCCAAGCAATATAAACAATACATCTGTTGCGGTCTTAATATTTTCCATTGAACTCCCCTGAAACAAGAAAAAGCCGTTAATTTATTTTTATCAGCTTATTTTCGCACCATGATGGAGATAATAAAAGAATTACAACTACGAAAATGCGGCTTTTTGCACCAAGATGAGGAGTCGCACTATTATTGGGCAATGAATTAAGTATAAATTATTCCTCAGATTTAACTGATTTCCACAAATTCTCTAATTCATTACTGTTCATCTCTTTCATTGGTAAATTTTTCGCTTTCACCTTTTTTTCAAGCTCACGAAAACGACGCTCAAACTTCAAGTTCGCTTTACGCAAGCTCTGTTCCGCATCCACACCGGCATGACGAGATAAATTAATACAGCTAAAAAAGAGATCCCCAATTTCATCTTCCAATCTTGCATATTCTTGTTTATCTGCCTCAAGCTCATATTGAACTTCCTGCAATTCTTCATGAACCTTATCTATTACCCCTTTTATATCTGGCCAATCAAATCCTTCTCTTGCCGCTCTTTTTTGTATTTTTTCGGCTCGCATTAAAGAAGGCAGTGTTCTACTGACATCATCAAGATAACTTAAATTGGTGTCTTCTCCAGACTTTGCTTCACGCTCAATTTGTTTTAGCTTCTCCCACTCTTTTGTTTGTTCTTTAGCACTCGCGACCTTTGCATCAGAAAAAACATGTGGATGACGAAAGGTCAGTTTGTCACAAATCGACTGTACAACCTCGTTAAAATCAAATGATTTTTGTTCTTCGGCTAATTGGCTATAAAAAACAACCTGAAATAATAAATCACCCAATTCACTTTTTATATCAACCATATTATGACGCTCGATTGCATCAGCAACTTCATAGGCTTCTTCAATGGTGTATGGAATAAGTGACTGAAAGTCCTGCTCAAGATCCCATGGACAACCTGAAACCGGGTCACGTAACGCACGCATAATCTCTATAAGTCTCTGGATAGACTGCATCGATATTTACCTGTGATTAATCAACACAGGTATTTAATCATAAATGACTATAAATAAGAAAATGGGATCTAAGCTGTTCACGGATAGTGAGAAATTAGAGAACAAGGCGGAAGTTGACGAAAAAGCGGACGAGCCCATGGAAGGGCGAAGGTACGAAGCCAAGGATGGCTGAAGATAGAACAATGCAGGAGCAATTGTCGAGAACAACGCAGGAGCAGTTGTCGAGTGTACAATAAGGCCGTTCTCGCACCGTCCTGTGCTTCACAGCATAAGAACATCCATGTTCAAATAAATGAGCATTTTGAGAGAACTTTCGTAGTGCCCCACATTAGAATTAATATAGAGGGTGCAACGCAGTAATCTAGTTTCTCACTTTTCGTGAATTAATAGGAGGGGTAGGAACGGGGTAATATCGTCTCTAACGCTTCTGTAAATAAAGGACCGGCTTCACGGAAAATATGCTCTTTTACACTTTCATCTAAACCAGTAATTTCCCATGCCCTGGGATTAATATCCTGCAAAGGAGTCTCAGCTTTCATATCCAGGCCTTGCTCAGCCTCATCAGTAAAAATATTGGCCATGTGTACCAGGCATGTTTCCATCACACCTGTTTTTGCCATTTCTGGCGCATGATGATATGCAACCGCCTCAAATAAAGTCTCCGGCATATTCCATTCTCTCATCAACTCTCCGCCTACTTCAGCATGGTTAAAGCCCAGGAAATCCTGTTCAACTTCAAACTCTGAACGGGTACCAGAATCAGCTTCGAGTGCAATCATTCTTGTTTCGGTAGGCATACGCTGAGCAATAATGAGTTTACCGATATCATGTAAGAGCCCGGCAACAAATAATCGCTCACTGTGTAATACGTGGCATTGCTCTGCCAATAAACGTGCGATTACTCCGCAATACAAGCTATGCCGCCAAAAGCGAACCTTGTTTAGGATTTCATCCGGTACATTTGAAAAAGTTTCAACCGCTGATGCCGCTATCACTAGCCCTCTTAACTCACGCAAACCGACTACTGTTACCGCACGAGATACTGTTTCAATTTTTGATTGAAATCCATAATAAGAACTATTGACGATTTTTAATAAGCGGGCAGTTAAACTGGTATCCTGACTGATAATTTGACCGAGATCGGCGGCGGTTACAGTCGGTTCATCCAGCATTTCGTTTACCCGAATACATACTTCTGGTAATGATACTAAACGAATAGATCCTGTCACGAGTTCTTTCGGGGTGAGGTTGCTCGCTTTAATTTTGGAAGTTTGTTCACTCATAGTATTGGTTCACGACCAAAATGAAAAAAACTTTAGCGACAAATACCATCAGGAGCTTAACTACGTCACAAGTTGTATAATTTTAGGTTAAAACCCGGCTAAATCACTGATTTTTATTGTTGATTTTCTTCATCCAACAAGCGCTGCAAGGCCTGTTCTGCAACGGCTTGCACGGCGCTATCTGTATCATGAGTTAAGTACTTCAGTATGGGCATGGTTGAATTCAGGTTACGAGCAACTTCCAGCCGAATATCGACTTCCTTATCTTTGGAAAGAATCTCCAGCGCAATGACAGGAACATATTCAAAACGGGCTACCACGCTGCGAACCGCAAGCATAGAATCACGGGCCAGGATGGGATAAATATCATCAGCTGCTGAGAGATTGGTAGCGAGTGAAATTTTTACTGATTGATCCGGATCGCTTGCTAAACGTTTAAGAATGTTTTTAGGTGTTTTACGGTTACTGGCTACACGTTTTCGTATTGAAGCGTCTTTGTCACGTGATAACTCATCAAACATCTCTGCCGTCGTAGCCGGGTGTCCTGCTTGTCGATAACGCTCTTCATAAAGCGTGTTTTCAGCTAATAAATCATTTGCATAAATGAGTCCCGAATAAAATATAAATAAAAGGCTAGTTATCCACTTTAATTTGTTGGTAAATTTCCCCTTATAAAAACAAAAATGAAAATGCATGATTTTTCCTGTTTAAATTATTCAATATAACTAACTATACACCGCGCCATATGCTCACAGAAAACTTAATCTGATGATAACTTGGCATTATATAGATAAAACGTTATGCTAAAGTACAATAAAAAACAATTGTTCTGCCTTGTTAATTAAATAGTTAAATTAAATATGACCCAGGTGCAATTTGTCTGAAGAGCAACAAAAATCAGAGCAACAAAAACCTCGCATACTAGCCGCTGATGATTCACGAGTGATGCGGCGGGCAATGTCTAAAATTCTCAGTAAAGATTATGATGTCGTCGAAGTTGAAAATGGCGAAGATGCATGGACCGTGTTATTGAATGATGATTCAATCCATGTCGTTTTTACTGATCTTAACATGCCTTTTCTTGATGGTTATGGCTTACTTGAACGCATCCGTAGCTCAGAAGATGACCGCATTAATGAAACTCCGGTTATCATCATTACCGGTAAAGATGATGATGATGATGCTAAACAAGAAGCCTTAAATAAAGGTGCAAATGACTTCATTACCAAGCCATTTGATTCATTTCAATTGCAAACGCGCGCTAAAGCTCATGTCACTTTAAAACAAACAACCACTAAACTTAGTGAGACATCAGACAAACTTGAACGACAAGCCACCGTTGACGAAACAACCGGGCTGGGTGGACAACGCTATTTTTGTAAAGTCGGTGACGAAACGCTGTCATACGCAAACCGTCATGGTGGCCAATTTATAATTGCCCGCCTTGATATTGATGATTTTAATAGCCTTTTTCTCAAGCATGGCAAAAAGATCATGGATAAAGTACTTCATGCCATAGGAGAAAAACTGAACCAGCTAGTGCGTCAAGAAGACACGCTTGCGCGTATTGGTGTCTCCAAGTTTGCCCTGATCCTAAAAGAAACAAACATGGATGAAGTGATACTCCTTACTGAACGTATTCGCGAAGAAATTCAGAATTTAGCATTTAAGCTTCCTGAAAACGCGGGTGTGCTGAAAATGACATTAAGTGCGGGGCTACATGAACCCGAACTTAATTCAGAGCTAACATTTAATGAAATAATCACCGATACTGAAAATTATCTAAACCAGGCTGTAGCTGATGGTGGTAACAGAGTTGTAAGCCATGCTTCTGAGAATGCTCCACTACAAAAACCCGTTGAAGATATTAATGTTCTCGAGCTTCTGGAAAAGCTAAAAGATAATAAACCTGATGAACTTTTACCAAAAGTTGACTCTATTCTTTATCACATAACACCTTTACTTAAATTCCTGGCTGACAATGCAAGAAGCCAATTGCAGGCAGTACTCAGGCAAATTAGCAAGTGAACATTATTGTCCTGCCCACCAAAGCCTTAATCGCAAACCAAGTTCAGTGCTATAGCCCACCTCACTAAATTCGATTTTATTATCATGATTGATTATAAGTGTCACAGGCACTCCTTTAATATTATATTTTTGACTCAATTCCCCTTGTTGATCATTAATTACTTTAAAGGAAAGTTTTTCCTGCTGCATATAAGACTTAAGCTCATCATCACTGCCTGACTGCATCGCAATGGTTACCACAGGATAATCGTTTGAAATATTTTCAATACTGGATTGTTCAAACTTACAAACCGGGCACCAAGTTGCCCAAAAATGAAGTAAAATAGGCCTACGTTTTTCCTGGTATAGTTCAAACTTTTGTTCGTTTAACATGGCAGCATTAATATTGGGTGCAGCCCCAGAAATGATATCGCGCTGCGTCCAAGCTCGAACTGCCAGAATAATCAAAATAATTAAAGATATTTCAATCAGCCACCGATATTTATTTTTAGAAATTTTCATTTTGTTATTTTTATTGCCCTTTATTGACACTTTATTAGAAGGTTAATAAAGTAACTATATACACATAGATTAGACAGGTTTTTAAAATGGTATTTGTAAAAGACTTTTCGAGCATTACTCGTATAAACGCTTTTTTAATTCATTTCTCAATTAGTTTAGTAATCTTCTTTATTTTACTATATTTCATATTGGTACAGTGGTATCCGCAACCTTTATTTTCAACCGATGGAGGTTGGCGCGTCATTCGCATTATTGTAGGAGTAGACCTGGTTCTTGGCCCACTTCTGACTCTAATTGTTTTCAAGCCAGGTAAAAAAGGCCTAAAGTTTGATCTAACAATAATCGCTTTTGTTCAGTTTTTAGCTTTAACCTGGGGTGTTTGGACGACGTATAATGAACGACCCGCAGCTGTAATTTATACTCTCGATTATTTTACCCCGGTACCTGCATATCAATTAGCAGAACAAGGCGTTACGGCTAAAGATTTAAAAAAGTTTGGTAATGATTGGCCTATATTGATTTATATCGATATACCAAAAAAAGATATCACAAAAATTCTGGCAGAAGCGTTAGGGTCAGGGATACCTGTTTATCTGCTCTCAAAGTACTACTCTAAATTCGGCAAAGAACAAGCCCAAGTATTAAAAGAAAATTCAATGAACATTGAGAAGTATGTTGAAGATAAACCTAAATTAAAAAAACTCTATCAACATTCATTAATAACCCGTTCCGCAAATACAAACATATCGTATTTGGCATTGCATTCTCGTGATAAATGGGTAACAGCAGTATTTGATTTAGATTCTATGCGAATCATAGACACAATTGACATTGAGCCTTCTGCTTATACTCTTGCACAGAAAGTTAAACGAAAAAAGAAAAATGAAAACAAAGGGAATAAATAAATACAGGCTATTAAATATAGCCTGCAATATTTAATACTAATTATATCTTTTTAAAGATTAAACTGGCGTTGGTTCCACCAAAACCAAAACTATTTGACATAACACAATCAAACTCGGCATTGTCGATATGTTCACGAACAATCGGGTAGCCTTCAGCATCGGGATCAAGATCGTCAATATTTGCTGATGCAGTAATAAAGCCTTCTTCTTGCATAATTAAAGAATAAATAGCTTCATTAACAAGAGCATGGCCTGTCAATGATTTGGTTGAAGCAATATGTGGCATGTCCTCACCAAAAACTTTTTTAATCGCTTCCAGCTCACGGATATCACCCGCTGGTGTACTGGTTCCATGTGCATTTATGTAATTAATTTTTGAACCTTCAGGAACAGTCGCTAACGCTTGTTGCATACAGCGTTGCGCACCTTCACCTGATGGCGCAACCATGTCATAGCCATCCGAAGTAGCACCATAGCCTACCAGCTCGGCATAAATTTTTGCACCACGGGCTTTAGCATGTTCGTACTCTTCCATAACGAGTACGCCGCCGCCGCCGGAAATAACAAAACCATCGCGGTTAGCATCAAAGGCACGCGATGCTTTTTCTGGCGTCTCATTATATTTAGACGACATCGCACCCATACCATCGAATAATACGGAAAGCGTCCAGTGAAGTTCCTCACCACCACCAGCAAAGACAATATCCTGTTTCCCTAATTGAATTTGTTCCGCGGCATTACCAATACAATGTGCACTGGTTGAACAAGCCGAGGTAATCGAATAGTTACAGCCCTTAATTTTAAATGGTGTCGCCAGGCAGGCAGAGTTTGTACTCGACATGCCGCGAGTTACCATATAAGGACCAACACGCTTTACCCCTTTCTCGCGCATGGTATCTGCAGCAAGCACAATATTTTCTGTTGAAGGACCACCCGAACCTACGATTAAACCTGTACGAACATTAGAAACCTGGCTTTCATCAAGCCCTGCATCTTCAATCGCTTGTTGCATAGCAATGTAATTGTAAGCCGCACCATCACCCATAAAACGCTTCACTTTACGATCTATTAAACTAGCAAGATCAATATTGAGTGCGCCATAAACACGAGAACGAAAACCCATTTCTGCATACTCTTCACTGGCAACAATACCAGAGCGTCCTTCACGCAAAGAGGCTGCTACTTCTTCTTTATTATTGCCGATACTGGAAACAATACCCAGTCCGGTTACTACTACACGCCGCTCGGCCATGTCTTAAAAATCCTCAGTCGATGTAAATAATCCTACACGTAAGTCCTTCGCTTCATAAATTACGCGCCCATCCACTTCCATGCGTGCATCTGCAATGCCCATAATCAATTTGCGCATAATGACGCGCTTTAAATCAATATAATAAGTGATTTTTTTATTTTTGGGTGTCACCTGACCAGAAAATTTCACCTCTCCTGAACCCAGGGCACGACCTTTACCTGGTCCACCCATCCAACCAAGGTAAAAACCAACCAACTGCCACATCGCATCCAGTCCCAGGCAACCTGGCATAACAGGATCACCTTCAAAGTGGCATTCAAAAAACCATAAATCTGGGCTAATATCGAGTTCAGCGACAATTTGCCCTTTACCGTTGGCCCCACCATCTTCTGAAATATTCACGATGCGGTCAATCATTAACATCGGAGGTAAGGGTAATTGTGCATTCCCTTCACCGAAGAGATTTCCCTTACCGCATTCCAGAATTTCTTCCCGGCTATAACCACTTTTCTTCTCAAACATAATTTATCTCAATTGTTATAATTCTTAGCCGTTTTGTCCTGAAAAATACGGTACGTGTGAAAGGATGGCTTAATTTTGATCCCTTTCCGGCCCAATAAAAACCGGTATTTTACCTTTGAAAACGAAATAAAACAAAGTCGAAATAGGCCAATCAGGCCTTATCGCGGTGAAATCCACGTTTTGAAGCCTGGATAAAGGAGACAAGATGCTGGGCAGAATGGTGACCTAATTGTTCAAGTTGGGTAAGGCGTTGCTCCAGCTTGGAATCACTGTTAAATATCAATTGATAAGCATTTTTTAAGGTTTTGATATCCTCGACTTTAAAACCGGCTCTACGAAGGCCAACTTTATTCAAACCACTAACACGAGCTGGATTTCCATCAACCATCATATACGGTAGTACATCCTGAGTAATTTTGGCATTTCCACCGAGCATCGCCAGGCTACCAATATGCACAAACTGGTGCACCATCACGCCACCAGAGATAAAGGCTTTATCCTCTACGGTAACAAAGCCTCCAAGACCCGTGCTGGGAGCAATAATGACATTGTTTTCTAACTGACAATCATGCCCGAGATGAACCTGTGTCATCAGGTAGTTTTCATTACCCAAGCTTGTTGCTTGGTTTTCCTGGCTGGCACGGTGAATCGTAACAAATTCTCGAATCGTGTTTTTATCGCCGATTTTTACAAAGGAAGCCGTTGCTGCATCAAAACCTAAATCTTGTGGTAAACCACCTATCACAGCATGTTCATGAACTTTATTTTCACTGCCCAGGCAGGTACCAGATTTTAATACCACACCGCTCGAGAAAATATTATTGTCAGAGATAACCACGTCATCTTCGATAACCACATACGGCCCAATCACATTACCGCTACCCAGTTGTGCCCTGTCAGAAACTAATGCTGTAGGATGAATTTGATTGCTCACTGCCTAATCCTTATTACCTGTTGATATGCTCTTTTTGTTTTGAGAATCTTCTTTTCTAAGCTGGTATCCCTTTGGCCTGATTGCAACAGTATTAACTATTTTGCTGCAACGTACACCGTCGTTACGATAAAAGCCGTATTCAAATGTTGGGGTACTTCTTCCCTTTGCGGCTAAATCATTTTTAATTTGTTGTTCAGTTTCTGCACTAAACTCAAAGCGAAGCTCAAGATCAGAACTTCCCTCATGCTGAAAATCAATATGTTGCGATCGGGTCCAGACTTCATGGCCAGGAAACAGTTTAGCACAAACTAAAGCCGCAATCGGATCGGCAACGGCGGCCTGGTAACCACCAAACATACTGTCACCCATGTTTTTTGAAAACATGTTTAAAGGGAGTTTTAAACGAACGACTCGACCATGATCAGAAATTTCCAGTACCTTCACCCGCATTAAAAAAAAAGGCGGGTACCACTCCAGGAATTTTTTTTCCGGAATAAATGGGAGACGTTTTAATAATGCAAATATATTAAAAGCCATAATTAAATTCTTCTAAATACAAAGTGATTACATGGATAACGAGATGTTAGAGAACAAGGCATAAGCCGACGCAAAAGCGCAGTTTGCAATTAGCAAATGAGCATTATAAGGAGGTTTATAACGCAGTTATCTAGCTTCTCGTTATTCGTGTTCATATTTTTTAAGTAAGACACCTTCATCCCCACAACAAGAAGCTGCGCATTTTTTAATCTGATGTATCTCTTCTTCTGTGCCTGTTAAATATGTACTAACTGGCATATTTTCTTCTGCACAATCACAGCCTTTATCATCATACACATAAACGTTTTCTAAACCGACTTCCTTAGCAATATCATGAGCTTGCCACAAGGACTCCGAGGGTGTCATGGGAATATGACTTAACTTATAAGCAGGGAAAAATCGGGTGATATGCCATGGACTATCTTCACCCAGGTTTTCTTTAATCCAGCTTGCAATTTTTCGATAACCCTCAACATCATCGTTTTTCCCTGGAATGATATTGGTGCGCGTCTCAACATGCATACCTAAATCATGTGCTTTTTTTACCGAAGCTAAAATATTATCGACAGTTGCTAATTTACAAATATCATAATAAAACGCATCATCCATGCTTTTAATATCTGAACATAAAACATCAACATGCGGCGCCATTAACTCTAATGCTTCATCCGTAACAAAACTATTCGAAACATACACGGTATACAAACCGTTTTCTTTTGCCAGCATTGATACATCAATAACATACTCTAACCACACAGCAGGTTCAGAATAAGTGAAAGCGATGCCTTGTACATTTAATTTTTTAGCTGCATCAACCAAATCTTGAGGTGTTGCATAAGCAGAACTTGATTCCCCTTTTGCCAAGTCATCCAACGCGCTGACACCCCATGAAATTTCCAGGTTATGGCAACCATCGCAACGAAAACTGCAACCGTAACTTCCGACAGACATCACCTGGGTACCCGGTTGAAAATGCTTCACCGGTTTATCTTCGATGGCGCCAACATCAATCGCTGAAATAATGCCATAAGAGAGGTTATATAATGTACCGTTACGATTAACATGTGCCTGGCAAAAGCCACGTTGACCATGTTTTAATTTACAGCGCCATAAGCATAAATGACAACGCGTTGTGCCATCATCCAGTTTTTCTTGTAACCGGGTTTCCTGCAGCTGGTATTTTTCTATATCTTGTTTTGTTTTCATAATCATACAAATACAACCTAATTTATTGCAGTTAAATCGCCACCAATTTTCCACAAAGGAGCCACAACAATATTCAAACAATCGTGTGCATCTCTTAATGCCTGTTCTGCTTCTTTTGCAGTGGGAGCTTCGGCAAAAATAAAACCTAAATAATTATTGCCTTCAGGCAAAGGAAGCAATTCATACCCTTCCCTAACCTCGATACTCAGTTCATTGATAAATGGGACTCGTTGCGCAGCTAATATACCTTCAACTCTTTTTAATATTCCTGCAGTAGGAATCGGAATCATAAGCACCCCGGCAGCGGATTGCATCGGATTAGCTTTAACCGGTTTCCCCATCGCATGTAATAACACTAACTCTTCAAGTGAATATCCTGTACCGAGGGAAAGTAAACGACCACACATACCACCTATAGTGCGGGCAGCCACCTCTAAAATCCAGACACCCTTTTCATTAATACGGCATTCGGCGTGTACCGGACCTTCTCGCAAACCATATGCCTGGCAGACTTGAAGTACCGTGTGTTTAATTTCCTGCTGAATTTTTTCAGAAAAAGAGCTTGGGGTAATATAGTAGGTTTCTTCAAAAAAAGGGCCGTCAAGTGGATCCGGTTTATCAAAAATAGCTAATACTTCCAGCTCACCCTTGTTAAGCATGGCTTCAACAGCAACTTCCTTGCCGGGAATAAATTCTTCCAGTAAGACGTTTTCTCGTAGCGACTTATCAACATGCAGTTCTTTTGACAACATTTTAGCGACACGTTCAACCGCTTGCTCTAATTCAAGCGGAGTATTAACACGTATCACCCCTCGACTAGCGGATAGCGCGACAGGTTTAATAACGGCAGGAAACTCAACATTGATTGCCTGTTGAGAAACTGGCTTATTTATATTTAACAGGTCAAAGGCAGGTATATTAACGCTCGATTGCTTTAAACATAAGCGTGCTAAATCTTTACGCTGAGCAATTTTAACCGCTTGTGGAGGGTTGTGTGGTAAATGTAATTTTTCAGCAATACTGGCAGCCAACTCAGTGATCACATCATCTGTGCCAATAATGCCTGTAAAGGCTTGCTTGTCCGCTTCAGCAACAATAGTTGCAATCGTTTGCTCTATTTCCTGAAAATCGACATGCAAACCTTGCACATAGTCTGACACAATAGAATGCTCACCTTGTGAGGCAATCAGAACATCAACATTGAGTTGTTTTGCTGCTGCTAAAAAAGGAGCTGTTCGATAACTACCGTGAGGAGCGATAACTAACACCCGATCCCGAGGCAATAAAGCTGGGTTGGATCGGGGTAACATAGTTGATAGGGTGTATAAATTTAAGTGTTTACTAAATGCTGGTTACGCACAACCACCGCCGCCTGAACCACAACCTCCACAAGCACCAGAACCACCAACCGCCTGGAATACATTATTAAATACAAACGAAGCATTCAAGCCCTGTTCAACATAATCAATATCACAGCCTTGTAAATAACCTAGCGCAACTGCATCGACCAGCATTTTAAAACCCTCACCATCATGAACTTTGTCCGTCGGTAAAGCTTCTTCAGCATAAGTCATGCCATAGGTCATGCCGCCACAACCACCACCAGATACAAACACACGGATACCTTCAACGTTATCTTCAGCGGCGTTGACTATCTGAGCCATCTGAGCAGCAGCGCTGTCTGATAAACTAACTTCATGTTCCATTAATGTGGTATTAAAACTCATACTCATTCTCCTGCCCGCTAAGGCTTGAATCAACTTGACTAAAATCGGATAATGTCGAGCCATATCCGAGTCTTATTGTATACATTCTAACACAGGTTCTGATTCTCGCGATATTTAGTGTTAGATATAGAGGAATATCATTATGTCACGCATGGTTTTTTGTAAAGTTTTAAAAAAAGAAGCACCTGGTTTAGAGACTCACACTTACCCAGGAGAACTGGGAGATCGGATTTTTAACGAAATTTCTGACGAAGGCTGGAAAAAGTGGTTAGAACGCTTAACCACCATCATTAATGAAAATGCCTTAAATACGGCCGATCCAGCCAGTATAAAAGTTATTGAACAACATATGCTGGGCTTTCTTTTTGGTGAAGGCGATCAAGGCCAATTACCCGACGGATTTAAACCTCAAGGTGGCAAAAAGTAATTATTTACTCACATGAAAAACCTCAATACCTACCCGATATCTGAATTAAAGCTTATATATTCCTTGCTACATAACCAGGTGCTTGAGCAACCTGCACTAATGGATAGCGAGCTACTGCATGACTTGCAAAGTTATCTTCAATCCCAGGCAAGCCAGGATAATGTCGATGTCTCTGCTCATGCTGAATGGGCCGCCTGGTTGGCTAATTAATTTATGAAGTATTGTAGTGAATGCGGCAAAACCGTCGTCCACCGTGTACCAGAGGGGGACAACCTGCCTCGTTTCATTTGTGAACATTGCGACATCATTCATTACCAAAATCCAAAGCTAGTTGTTGGCTGTCTGCCGGTCTGGAATGAACAAGTGCTGCTTTGTAAACGTGCCATCGAGCCCTGCTCCGGGCTATGGACATTGCCCGCTGGCTTTATGGAAAACCAGGAATCACTCGAAGAAGCTGCTCTACGTGAGTCAGATGAAGAAGCCAATGCAAATTTGGAAATCGAAAGCATATACTCGGTTATAAGCTTACCGCATATTAACCAAATCTATGTGTTATACCGGGCAAAACTGCTGGATCTGGACTTTTTTGCCGGTCCAGAAAGTTTAGATGTTCAGCTTTTTAATGAAGAAGATATTCCCTGGGAAAAACTCGCATTTAAAACCATTGAGTTTACATTAAAACGTTTTTTTGAAGATAGGAAAAACGACCATTTCCCAGTACATAACACGGTAGTTTCAAAACGGAATCGTTTAGGGCAGGAAATAGATTAGTATTATTTTTTACTCCAGCGTAAACGGCTCATTACCCAGTTGCCGCCCTCTTTAATCCAACGAGACTCAACGTTATAAGCCTGTCCTCTTTCCGGTAACCAGTCACCTGATCCAAGTAACAACGTGTCCATAATGACATCCGCCGTGGTGTTATCTATCGAAGAACCATGCAGCCTGATTTCCCTGTTTAAAACTGTCACGGAAATATTTTTATTACGACGAAACTGGTAATGAACGAATAAGAAAAATTTTTCATTATTCATCTTTTCAGAAACTAAAAAGTCTTTCGCCAGGTACTGACGGATTTTTTTAGCATCTTTATCTTCTATGACTTCGAGTAGTTTATCCAACTGTTGGTTAAGTAAATCTTTATCGTCAGTTTTTGTACATGATAAAAGCAGCAATGAACTCGATAGAATAAAAACTGTTAATACTATTTTTTTAATCATCATCTTTATATAATAGTCAAAATCACAAACAAATGGTTGTTTAGAAAAAATATAATGCATATCTCCACTATCAACTATAAAAGATTAATTCTAGTCATTTCTATAATGACCCTGTTTCTCAGTTCACAAGTTCAGGCCGAGTGGTTTAAAGCCGATCGCGCCATTATGGGTACCGCGATTCACGTTGAATTATGGCACAACGACAAAGCAGTTGCAGATAGGCTCATACAAAAAGTATTTGATGAAATGCAAAGAATTGATAAGTTAATGAGCCCTTATAAAAAAGACAGTGAGCTTAGCTTAATCAATAACTTGGCTGCTAAACAACCGCTCAAAATTAGCTCAGAACTTTTTGATTTAATTCAGAAATCTATCAATGTATCGACACTATCTAACGGTGCTTTTGATATTACTTTCTCAAGTGTCGGGCAATTTTACGATTACCGGAAAAGAATCAAGCCCACTAAAGCTCAAGTAGAAAAAAACTTAAAAAAAATAAATTACAAAAGCATTAAGCTTAACTCGAGCAATAACACCATCTACTTCACTCAACAAGGAACACGGATAGACTTAGGTGGAATAGCAAAAGGACATGCTGTTGATAATGCGATTCAACTATTACAGGAAAATGGCATTACCCAGGCCATGGTCTCTGCAGGTGGTGACACCCGTATTATTGGTGATAAAGGTGGACGCCCCTGGTATGTCGGTATCCGCCATCCCCGTAAAAAAGGAAAATCTGCTGTTATTCTGCCGTTAAGTCAGTCAGCCATATCGACATCGGGTGATTATGAGCGTTATTTTATAAAAGACAATGTTCGCCACCATCATATTATCAAGCCCAGTACAGGCGACTCTGCACGTGAATTAAGAAGCGTTAGTATACTAGGAGCTGACAGCACTACCGTTGATGCACTGTCCACTACGGTGTTTATATTAGGTTTAAATAAGGGAATGAAATTAATTTCTGAGTTGCCAAATACAGAGGCCATTATTATCGATAACAATGGCCGCATGCATTACAGTACTGGTCTAGCAACTACTAAGTGATTTGTCCAAAAGCAGTATAACTATCCCTGACAACCGAGCTTCCTAAACTATGATTAGGGAACAGCGTTTCAAACTGACCTTCCTCCCCATGCAGAGCCATGTAGTTTAGTATCACGGCCTCAACCAGTGAGTTCACGTTATTGGCCATTGCGGTTGAATTATTTGTTTCAACCGAGGCACCTGGACGATACCAGCCTATCTGTTGATGTAGCATTTGCTGATCAGGTGTTCCGCCCAGAAGGGTTGGTGTATTGGTTGGGTGATAGACCAGGAAGAATGAAGCTGCAGTTGAAGAGTTATCACCAGTCCAGACTAGCTCGCCATTAGCCGCAGGATCAGGTGTACCGTTACTGGCAACTGAACCGTCACTGAATACATATATCATGAGTGGTTTACCCACTAACTCAGCATATTTTAAACAGGCACCAATACAACGTCCCGCTCTCAAGTCCCTTGCATTACCCGTGGTACGGTTTCCAGTGTGATAGTCATAACCACCCATACTAATAGTACCGGCACCGGCAAGCCCATTAACAACCATTTTCATAACCGATGCGGCTTTATTAAACTCACGATCATTAACATAATCCAAACCGCCATTAGCAAAAGCTGTGGCTATATTTACATCACCATTAACATCTAACTTGGTTCCGCTTCCATAGCCTTCAACCATGTCCGCTGATTGAACATAGTTACACTTCACTTGTTCTTTAATATTTGCATCATCAGTTGGAGACAAACCTGTATCCACATTTGAATTATCCATTTTTGCAGCACTGAGGCGTTGAATGGTTTCCATAACCCTGGTCGCATTATCAACACCCATCTTAGCCGCCAGTTCACCTGTATCGACTAAACCACTGACGTCACCGGCACGATCTATTTTGGTGGGTCGAGCTGTTAAATCGATCATCGTACTAGGTGACATTGAATTACCACCTGAATCAGAATTTCGAGAACCGATTAGTCCCATGATATCGCCCACTGCACCGGTTTTATAAATGCCGTACATCGGATTATGTGGGTTATTACCCGTATCGTTAGCAGAGCGCGCAGGAATAACAGCACCATTAACTCTTGCTACAGTACTACCTGCATAGCACTCTAGCATTCCTTGCAGCATTTTACTTTCGGTATGAAAAGGTAAACCAAAATCACGATTCACAAATAACTCTGTTCCACCAAATGATGGAATACGATCACCTGCTACACCCAGTTTGCTATAACCTGATGCGGTTAACGAATCTTCAATTCCTCCCTGGCCGCCAACTAAAACATTTGAGCCAGCGATATTTGCTCCACCTGCCAAATCAAAACAGATAAAAGGAATTTTTCCCGCACCGTCTTGAATGCCACAGGCATTTTTCAAATCGATCATATCTTGAGATAGCGCATGAGCCGGTCTTGAGCCAGCAAGCATGCTTAACATAGTCGGAGCAATTACCGCACCGGCACCTGATATAAAGCCCTGCCTAATAAAATCTCGCCGTGTGACAGGCCGAGGATGATCAGGATGCAATAATGGTTCATCCGGATGAAGGGTTCTAATTTTCTTCTTCGCCATGATATGACTTCCTTACACTCTATTCATCGTTAATATTACTGTATAGACATGGCAGCACTGCCTAATACCGAGGTACACATTGCTTTAATAATATCGTTTGTGCTTGAACCAGCATTATCTAAGCGGGTGAAAAGGTTACCCGGATAAGTGCCGCCTTGAGCCGTATTGATTAATTCATCTGTCACTTGTGCTCGTGTCGGAGCATTAATCAATTCAGCTCCTTCTGCTACAACTGGTATACCAACCATGCGATCATACAAAGCATTTACTACATCTTCTTTTACTGCATAGGTACTAAATGCTGTGCCTACCGCTTGTCCAAAACCATTAAAGTTATACGGAGCAACGTTGAAAAAATTACCTCTCAACGTTGTATCTTGTACCAGCTGATCACAATACTCAAAAGCAAGTTGCGATATACCTATAATATTTGCTGGTACGAATGCATTTATATCTTCGGCAGCTGGTAACTGTTGTATCACGTTCTGATAAGCGGTTAAAACAGCTGTATTACTTGTTGGCACACCGGTTAACTCAGACATCATGCCATTAACTTCAGAGAATGTTTTAACACCAATATCAGACTGAGGATCCAGATCTGCTGGAACAGCAGGTGCAGCCGGTGTGGCGACAGCAAACGGATTATTTTCCGTACCCAGTGTTTCAAAAGTAAGGAAGAAATCATCTATTTGAGTACCTTGTTGCACCTCAACCATCGTACCTAAGGTCGATATTTCCTGGAAATTTTGGTTAATCACCAATGGACTTCCATCCGTCGCTTTAATATTGGTAAATGACTGAGCAATCGTTGCTTCTTTACCATTAATGCCGATACGCATGCCAGCAATAGGTATATTAATTGCGGGCACTGGATTACCCAGGTTGACATAAACAGGGTTACTAAACAGGTAACTATAGGTATCAAACTGCTCAGCCTGTAGTTTTATATAACTATCTGCAGGTACACCCGGCACATGACTGATACTAAACAGGAGGAAGAATTTTTGACCTACCCCTGCCTGGAAATTTTGCGTGATTTGTTCATCCGATAAAACCCGGTTGTGAACCGCAACCATACGGAAAATCCCTTGCCATGCATTACTACCATCAAACGAGCCTACTTCGTTACCCAGTATAAAAGATAACCTGTCATTCCAGATGCTTTGATTATTAACGTCTTTTATTGCACCCATATTATTCGCTGGATCATAATTTGATTCAACACCATTAATATAAACGCGATTGCCCTCCGTCGCATTATAAGTAATCACAATATGTTGCTGTGAGATTTGCACATCATCTACCGTTTCTTTTGAGACAGCATTACCATCCAGGTTATTCTCTGAGCGAGTAAAAGTCCGATACTCGTTATCATATTGAGAAAACGTAAAGTTACGCGACGTACTTCCAGAATATGAAATCATGGTTTTACGTTGCATTTCAAGTGACGGAATCACCCAGGCCTCGATTGAATATTCCTGGCGTAATTCAGCTTCTTCAATTAATTTCTGACTGGTTTGATAAGAAGCTTGCGCCTGTCCATTTCTGAATTGAATGCCATATCCGCCTACCCAGTTATAATCACCTGAGATAGATAAATGCATTAAAGGTTCAACATTACTGGTGTCGTACGCCACGTTGCCATCACCAGTTTTAAATTCCCAGAGTGCAATCTGATTTGAAACATGACGCTCACCAGCCGTGGCAATGATGGCTTCCGGTGGTTGAAGTTTCATTGCTTTACTGACAATTAAATCTGGATCAATTGGAGTCGGATCTGTAATTGAATTGGCGAATGCAGTTATAGCATTTTCCATTTCCTGTGATGAATAAACACAATCTGGACTAGGATCAGGCGTCGCAGGATCATCCCAGCAGTTATGCGACTGTTGGCGTAACCGATAAACTAAGCGAGAACCTGCAGGATCGAGCAAATCAATTTTTTGTTGTGCATCTTGATAGGCCTGGTTGATATCACTTGAGGCAAATGAACCAGTAGCACCATTCCTGGTTGGAGATGCATGACAGGTTGCACAATTGGTTTGTAACAAATTATGCAAAGCAGTGAAATTAGCCGGTGATGCAGGGAACTGTTTTACATTAGCCACATCACGCAATGGACTTGGTGCAGTCAAAGTATAACTTGCTACTGCTTGTGTCGTACTCGTCAGGTTATTCCAGTTATCAAGGAAACCTTTAATCGCATCAGCACAATCTGCTTCCGTAGCTAACCAACATGCCTGAGGTTTATGACCATTTCTGACTTTTGTCACTAAAATTGAATCATTGGTTGATGCAAGATTCACATACGGACGAACAGCTTGATAATTATCATTCAGCGTTACACCGAGTTCGTTGTCGTTAGCATCAACAAATTGAGGTACTTGCCCAATCTCAGCGTTATGGCATTTGCCACATCGATTTTCATCCGATAAATTTTTCCAAACTTCATTATAATAACCCATCGCTTCAGAGCCTGCTTTGTCTAAAAAGTCTGCCTCTGTAGCTTGAATGCCCGAAGGTGCATTTTCTGAAGTTCCAGCACCACCACCACACGCAACCAAACCAGCTAGTGATAGTAATATGAGTATATTTTTTTTGATTATATTCGATGTTAATGTCATCGCTTATTACTCCATCGATCAAACGATATTTGTATTTATTCGGAAAAATTACGGGCCTTTACAATATGCCGCAGTTTCAGCAAATACCTGCTTTAATTCATAACCTGGACCGCTATTGACCATATATGACGATTTAAAATTGCTTAGAATGCTATTAACCGCAGTATGGTCAGTTGAATTACCGGGTTTGCGTAAACAAACTGCTTGAAATACTTTTTCCACCTGGCAGCGAGCAAACATTTCACTATAGGCCAATTCTTGTCCCATTGATTTTGCGCCACTGCCTTCACCGTCAACAACAGTTAATGGCGTTGCATTCCAGTTAGGTATGCTGGTATTGGGTGTGACATTATCGCCAACAACTGAATTTTTGCCCTGACGCCAGTAGTTAATCCAGCTATCATCGGTTGTGATATAGCCCGGTTTAAAGTTATCCGCGTTTATTAAGTTTTTTGCCTGAACCACGCCATCAGTAAATTCCAGTGTAGTAGTGGACTTGTTGTACTCGTAATAAGCAAATGCCTGGGTCATCGGATCCATCGTAGTATGACAACCTATACACTCATTCATATAAATTCGGCTATCTCCACCTGGGCTACGAGACACATCCTGGCGTATACGATCTGCAGGTAGAGTCGCGTCCTTCAACTGCTCCATATCGTTACAAAGGTGGTTAAGAACCGTAAAACGGAACATGGCACGGTTGGTGCCATCAACAAAGAAGGCCTTGGCACCCGCACGGGTAGTCATTACGCCAGCTGTTTGTGTGTTATTTAGCACACCACCAGTGTTAGCTGCTTGAGAAACTTTCAGCAGAACATCATTTGCAGGATCAACTGAATCTGGCCCAACAACGGTTGGATTGGGGTTTTGGACAAAGCCCAGGTTTAAACCGCTATCTTGTAGTTGCTGGAAATGAGCATTACTTGAATAACTGTACCCTGTTGATAGCTCAGGACGTGAAGTATTCCCTATATATAAGACATCATCAAAAAGAATTTTACGAAAATCGTCATCATCACGAACAACCCCGATAACGGTGGTTGTGTAATCATTCAATATCCCTTCATCATCCATATCTTCAGGAAAAACTGCACGGGCTTCATTTGTCCAGGGAGTAATCAGGTTAACCAGGGTAGCGTTATAAAAGTTTTTATTTTCCATTGCGACGTAGGCAGCAGCAATTTCTCCTGCTGATGCCCCTAAAGTAGCATTTGCAACAGCATTCGGGTAATCAGAAGCAGCAACAGTTGTTGTACCATCAATCAAATCGACCATTTTATTTAAAACCGCAGTACTTGGAGCAGTACCAGTCAAACGGTCATGTATTCGCTTAGCTTTAGTGCGGTTATCAGCAAAAGCATTTCCGGCAGCTAGCAACACAATGCTCAAAAATAAGACTGACCGTAATATAATAAGGTGGTAATTTGATGTCATTTCCAGCTTTTCTTTATTGTTTATTGTTAAATTCTGCATTTTTTAACGCCTTTGATAACTGCTTCACCATGTATGCTCATTTATTAGTCTACATTGTTGATATGAGAAGCAAACATCACTAAATGTTTTTCTCAGATTACAATAGTAGGAGGTTTCAAAAAATATTAGTATGAACCTGTTCACAAATAGACACACTTTTTTACAATGTGTGAAACCGTTCGCTGAATATTTACCTCAACAGCACCATAATGAAGTCATTCTCTAAATTGGTCACGGGCTGTATCCAGATGTTTCAGACTATAAAATACAAATCTCCTAGCTTTATACTGAGCGCTAGCTTCTTATTTACCAGCTTTTTATTACAAACTGGTTGCGGCGGCGGTGAATCCGATGAAGGTGCATCTGGAATTGAAAACAACCCTATAGCCTACATTAAACGTGCTACTCCCCGTGATGATCAAGGCGATATCGAAACCAATGATGTCAGAGTTCCGGTTAGTTTCACTCCGGGCGGTGAGCTTTACTTAAAAACTCGCTCAACACCGGACTCACCAGAAATAAATATTACCGACCGTTTAACAAATGGGGCTGGCGATGTTCAAGGGCTCAGCGTTTCTTTTGATGGAAAAAAATTACTTTTTTCGATGCGCCTGGAAGATCCTGATCCAAATGATGATCTCACTCCAAGCTGGAATATCTACGAATATGATATTGAGTCAGATACACTAACTCAGCTGACCGCGCTTTCTAATCCCAATCCTACCGATGATTTATTTGAAGATGACATCTCACCGCATTACCTGCCTAGTGGTGATATTATTTTCTCTTCAAACCGCCAGGTAGAAAGTAAAGGTATTCGCGGGAATGAGTACAGTAACGATTTTACCGCAACCGATGAAAATCGTAATAACCGTGCATTTTTATTACATGTGCGCAGTCAGGATGATGGCTCAATAAGACAGGTCTCGTTTAATCAAAGCCACGACCTGGATCCAACTATTTTACAGGATAGTGGCCTGGTACTTTTTAGCCGCTGGAACCATATGGGCGGCAGAAATGATGTTAGCTTATACACCATGACGCCGGATGGTACAGATGTGAAAATGTACTATGGCTCTCATAGCCATAATACCGGCCAGGATCCTAATGCACGAGCATATACTAAAGCCCGCGAAATGGATGATGGACGCCTGCTGGCGATTTTACGTCCATTTGTTACCAGCTTTGGCGGTGGTGATACAATTGTCATTGATGCAAAAAACTTTGCTGACAATACTCAACCTACCTGGGAGCAACAAGGCGCTGTATCGGGTACTGCACAAACCGTTCTGACAGATAACGTGGTTGACTCATTAGGCATCTCATTAAAAGGTTATTATAACGCTATTGCTCCTATGTTAGATGGCAGTGGCCGTTACCTGATGAGCTGGACTCAATGCCAGATATTATCTGACCCGGCGGATCAAAATTCCGACATTCTTCCTTGTTCTTTAGCAACATCAGCACAGCTAACTGATCCGAATGTCACCCTGGCACCACCGAGTTACGGTATCTTTTTGGTTAATCCGTCCACCCAAACTCAATTACCTCTGGTTAGGTCTGAATCCGACACACTTATCACAGATATTGCGGTCGCATACCCAAGAAATACACCACCTATTGTTAATGCTTCATCAGACCTCGATAGTTCACTGGCAAATGTTGGCATAGGCGTTTTACATATTCGTAGCGTTTATGACTTTGATTCAAGTTTTGGCACATATAATAATGTAGCCTTCCCAGCTGAACTTGATCCTGCTGATGACACTGATTTGGATTATAAATCAGCAGACGATACGGTTATTAACCTCCCACTTGAAGTGGCAAACCCTAAAAATACAACCGCAGATGAGCGCCCTGCCCGTTTTATTCGTATAACTAAAGGCGCATCTATTCCACCTCGTGATGTTAAAAATTTAGCCAATACAGCATATGGTGTCAGTAGACAACAAGGCATGCGCGAAATCATCGGTTATGCCCCGATTGAACCTGATGGTTCGGTAAAAATTAAAGTACCAGCGGATGTTCCGTTAACTTTAAGCATACTAGATAAGGATGGTCGTCGAATGGGTGGCCGTCATCAATCATGGTTTACCGTCAGACCCGGTGAAACATTAGAATGTATCGGTTGCCATGTTCATGACACAAACGATCAAGCCAGCAATAAACCGCATGGTCGTATTAGTCAAGAATACTCTCTAAACCAGGGTGCACCCTCTTTCCCATATGTTTTCAGAAATTCGGTCGCCTCGTTATTTGCCGAGTTCGAGGAAACCATGGCAGAAGCACGAACACGTAGTGATGATAATGTGATGCAACCCAGTATCGATTTAATCTACGATGATGTCTGGACAGATGATGTTGCAGCAAATCGCTCAGTCGATGCCAGCTTTGTTATTGATTACTCAGGTGTAAATTACTTAGCTTCTTCTCCTGCAAAGTCTGCATGCGATGATGGCATGGGTAACCCAAATACTTATGATAATACCCTAAATAGCTTCACTTACTGCCGTATCGTGATTAATTATGTTGAGCATATTCAACCTATTTGGGAAGAAAACCGAACATACCTAGATCAAACAAGTACCTTAGTTACTAATAATTGTACGACTTGCCATAATTTAGCCAATGTAACAGAAACTTATGGTCAACTGGAATTAACTAATAACGCTTCTGATTTGGTCGGTGAGCATATGACTTCATACCAGGAGTTATTTAGAAATGACATTGAACGAAATGCTGATGGGACAGAAATGGAAATTATGGTTCTTCAAGATATTTTAGTAAATGGACAAACCATTGACCTGGATATGGATGGAAACCCTGATCAACAACTGGTTACCATTCCAGACCCAGATGCAGCGACAATAACGCCGTCAATGTCTACAGCAGGTGCTCGTTCAAGCCGTAAGTTTATGGAGCTGATGACAGGGCAGGATATTGATGGAAATATGGGCAATCAGCCGACGGATACTAAAAACCACCACCTGATGTTGACCCCATCTGAGTTGAAACTGATAACAGAATGGCTGGATATTGGGGCGCAATATTATAATAATCCAGTACATGTTAATGCGCCAGTAAACTAAATAGTTGTACAATATACGCTAAAATAATAGTACATGTATGGACTATATAATAAATTTTAAGGAATAGATGTACCGGCTTTTCTAAAACAAAAGTCGGTGAAAATACTCATGCGACTTAGAACTCTTCTTTTCATTTTATTTCAAAATGCAATCTTATCGCTCGCCTATGCTGAAGAGTCAGTGCAAGTCGTCAAAGTTGCAGATCCATTCCTTGAGATGCACACAGGTCCTAGCGTGGGTTATCCAATAACCAACATTGTTAAACGTGATGAAATCATATCAATTATTAAAACCCGTACCCAATGGTACCTCATTAAAACCAGGAAACATTTTGAAGGCTGGGTCCATCGTTCTCAATTAGTCAAAACACTAACTCTTGATGATGAAAAAGTCGCAATTAAAGATGTAACCCAGGCAGATTACCTCGAACATGACTGGGAAATGAGCATGATTGGGGGTGATTTCGGTGGCATACCGATGATGACCTTATCAACTAGTTATGCTTTTACTCAAAATCTATCTGCAGAACTATCTTTCTCACAAATAGTAGGGGATTTTTCAAGCCGTACGATCCTCGGAGCAAACCTAGTACATCATCCCTTCCCAGACTGGAGGGTATCGCCTTACTTCTCGATTGGAACAGGGTTGATAAAAACATCAACAAGATCAACATTAGCACAGCTTAAGGATACAACGGATGCTTTAGCAAATGTCAGCCTGGGCGCACAAATGTATTTAACGCGGCGTTTTCTTTTACGTGCAGATGTAAAAAAACATATTATCTTTCAAAGTAAAGACAA
>CAMYJG010000010.1:44773-150542 GCA_947258695.1 uncultured Ectothiorhodospiraceae bacterium
GTTGGCTTCGCCTTTTTCTTCTAAACACGACACGAATCATTGTTATTTCAATGGTCCTTTTTTCATCTGCTTCTATCTATGCAGAAGAAAAGAAGGCGCCATTACAAATTGAATCGGAGCAGTTAATTCAACCTGAAATCGAGCGGCGTGTTGTTGAACTGGATAAAATTGACACTGAAGATTTTGAAGCAACAGTATTTACTGGCTTATTAAGTGTTGAAGATTTTGGCGCTAATTCAGTTACCGGTGTGAGATTGGCTTATCACATCAACGAAGATATTTTTGTTGAGGGCACATACGCATTGTCTAAGGCGGGACAAACCAGTTATGAACGTTTAAGTGGTGGAGCCCCCTTGTTAACCTCGGATGAACGGGATATAGAATATTACAATGTTTCGTTAGGTTATAACCTGTTACCGGGTGAGTCCTTTTTAACCCGTAATACATCGTTTAATAGTGCGATTTATATTATCGCCGGCGTGGGAAATACCACATTTGCTGGCGCTGACAGGTTAACCATCAATGTCGGCGGTGGCTACAGGCTACTCGCTAGTGATTGGTTGGCGCTGCATATTGACGTACGAGATCACATTTTCAATATTGATATTTTAGCCGAAGATAAAACGGCCAATAACCTGGAAGTCACTCTTGGCATTTCAATGTTTTTCTAACATGTAGCACGAGGTATAAAATGAAAAATAATATTATAAAAACTCTGGGCATAAGCATATTAACGATACTTTTTGCGACTTCAGTTACCTACGCAGCCTCAGAAAAACTATCAGGTAAAGCGGCTAACTTCACACTTAAAAGTCGTTCAGGTAAAAATATTAAGCTATCTGAACTGCGTGGTGATGTTGTAATGATCAATTTTTGGGCTTCCTGGTGTGGTCCATGCCGCCAGGAGATGCCGCTGTTAGAAAAAATACATAAAAAATATAAACGACTCGGTTTTACTTTGCTTGGGGTTAATGTTGAAGAAAATACCAGCGCGGCAAAAAATTATTTAAAAGATGTTCGGGTCACTTTCCCTATCCTGTTTGATCCAACAAACAAAACCAGCAAACTCTATGACGTTAGTGCTATGCCAACAACCGTTTTAATAGATAGAAATGGTAATAAACGCTATCTGCATAAAGGCTACAAACCCGGTTATGAAAATGATTACAAAAGAGAAATCAAGAAATTACTCAGAGAGTAAAATTCTGTAAATCAGGAATTCATCATGCCATATAAAATTATTATCAGCTTATTTATTCTTCTCAGCCTATCAGCATGCAATGTTGAACCATGGGTAAAACCTTATGAACGGGCTAACCTGGCTGACCCAATTATGAGTTTCAGCCCAGATCCCCTTTCACAAGGTTATATCCACCACGTATACCAGGCACGTGAAGGCGCACGTGGTGCTGAAGGTGGCTCCGGGGGCGGTTGTGGCTGTAACTAGAACAATGCCTTATTATCTATTAGCGCTATTTTTAGTATTGCTGAGTTTTAATAGCAAAGCTGCTGTATTACCTGCCGAACGTGCCGATGCCTTATACCATTCCTACAGTGGTGGCGGCATTGATATTACTGGACCAGCTGTACTGGTCAGAAAGTCGGTTAGTGACAGCGTTTCGCTTTCAGCAAAACATTATGTTGATACTATTAGTTCCGCCTCGATTGATGTTGAAGTAATTCTTGGTGCCAGTACCTATGAAGAAGAACGGGTAGAAAATTCTTTTTCTATTGATTTACTTAACCAAAAAACATTAATGAGCCTGGGTTATACCAACAGTGAAGAAAATGATTTTAGTGCGGATACTGTATCGTTTGGTATTAGCCAGGATATGTTTGGTGATTTAACTACAGTGGCGCTAAGTTATGCTCATGGTAGCAATGTTGTTGGTGAAACAGGTGACTCCTCTTTTTCTGAAACTTCAAAGTTTGACAGTTTTAACCTTAGCATGACTCAGGTCATCACAAAAAACCTCATCATGTCTGGCAGTTTCGCAACCGTGACCGACTCGGGCTTTTTAAATAATCCTTATCGAAAAGTACGTTATTTAACTTCCCCGACTACTTTTTCACTTCAAGATGAAGAGTATCCTAATACACGTACCAGTAATGCTGTTGCCTTTAGGGCCCGCTATTTTCTTCCCTACCGAGCAGCCCTGCATGCTGAATACAGATTATTTAAAGATTCATGGGGAATAAATGGAACAAATATAGAAGTTGGATACACGCATCCCTTCCTTGATGATTGGATTGCTGAAGTACATTTTAGATCGTATGTACAAACACAGGCCGATTTTTATAGCGACTTATTTCCTTTTGTAAATGCACAAAATTTCATGGCCCGTGATAAAGAGCTTAGCACCTTTAACAATAGTACGATTGGCTTTGGTATTAGTTATGAATTTGCAAAAGGTGAAGGTGGCACAATTGATAAAGCCTCGATCAACTTTAAATACGATTACATACAGTTTAATTACGAAAATTTTCGCGATGCCCGGCAAACCAGCTTTGATGCCGGTACAGAACCACTTTATCAATTTGACGCTACTGTTATGCAATTATTTCTTTCTGTCTGGTTTTAATTTTTTGGATATTTAATATGTTATTTAACAACGGAAAATATATCGTAACGATACTTCTTTCACTATTTTTATCTGCAACAATAATTGCCGAAGAAAAATCACCGGCACTTGAAAAACAGGTACAGGATTTAAAAAAGGAAGTTCTTGATCTTAATAAAGAGCTTTTTATCCTGGAAGAAGATTTGCTGTTCCCGGCCAATACCCAGTTCAGTATATTTTTATCAATGGATATCGGTGAGTTATTTGATCTTGACTCGGTACAAATTGAAGTCGATGGAAAAAACATTGCTAACCATCTTTATACAGAACGTGAAATCAGGGCGCTTAAGCGCGGAGGTGTACAACGGATTTACTTAGGTAATATCGCTTCAGGAAAACATGAGCTGATTGCGTTCTTTACCGGTAAAGGGCCTAGTAAACGTGACTACAAGCGTGGCACGACCATTGAAATTGAAAAAACCAGTTCACCCTTGTTTGTTGAGTTAAAAATTATTGACAACCTGAGCAAACACCAACCCGAATTTAAAAGCAAAGTTTGGGAATAAACCTTTTTTATAGTTAGTATGATGTCTTTTTTCAAACAAACTGCCGCTTCTGTCCTTATTGCTTCTTTAGCAATAAGTAGTTTTGCTGAGGAGCGCGAACCACAGCAGATTAATGATCTGCGTTATGGTGAAGCGCTTTTTAATTTTTACCAGGAAAATTACTTTACTTCCATTACCAACCTGATGGTTGCAAAACATCGTAACCCGATCACGTCACAGAATGTTGATCCGGAATTATTGCTCGGTGGTTTATATCTTTATTACGGTTTGCATCAATATGCCAGCGATATCTTTTCAGGCCTGGTAGAAAACAACACTTCTGAAGAAACACAGGACAGGGCATGGTTTAATATTGGCAAGATGCAATACCGTGGCGAACTCTACCAACAAGCCAATCAAACCCTGGCTAAAGTTAAAGACACCTTATCAAGTGAAAGAGAAGCAGAGCGGCAAAACATGCTAGCGAATACGTTTCTAAAACAAAAAGATTTTAGCGCTGCATTTGATTCAATTAAGGAACTTGATACCAAACAGGACTGGCAGACTTATGCGAAATTCAATATGGGCATTTCTTTAATCAAATCGGGGGAGAATGTCGAAGGTACACGTTTACTAAATGAAATAAGTTCTTTAAAAACAGAAGATGAAGAACTTAAAGCCCTGAGAGACAAAACTAATGTAGCATTAGGTTATGCCTATATCAGGCAAAATCTACCTCAACACGCCACCAAGTATTTGCAAAAAGTCCGACTAAAAGGCCCTCTTTCCGCGAAAGCACTACTAGGTATTGGCTGGGCATACCAACAACAGAACAATCTCGAACAGGCCCTTGTCTCATGGATGGAATTAAAAGACTGGCCGGTTATCGATACCGCGGTACAGGAATCATTACTTGCTATTCCCTATACGTTAGAAAAAATGAATAAAAACCAACTGGCGTTACAACACTACAATGATGCAATTGAAAACTATACCAAAGAGTTAAACAGCCTTGTCTCCGTTATGAAAGCCGTCAAAGCCGGTGAACTTATGTTTGCCTTGCGACCTGCCATGGTGACAGAAAACACCTTGGAGCCAGAGTATAGGAACAAGTTACCAGACTCAATTTCTGTGCCCTACTTACAACACCTGGTTAACAGCACCGACTTTCAAGTAGTTCACAAAAATTACCTGGACCTGATTTACCTGCGTAAAAACCTTTTGAAATGGCGTAACCAGTTTTCAGCCTATTACTTAATGCTTAAGGAACGCGCCAAGTATTATAACAAGCAGCTCAAAACGACCCGAAATGATGAACGCCTGTATTTATATAACCAGTTAAAAGCAAAACGTGACAAGCTGGCAGAAAAGGTACAACAAATAAAAAAACATCAACGCTTATCAGATCTTGCTACTGAAGATGAAAAAGAGATCTTACAAAGCCTGGCTAAAGTAAAAAAAACGTTAACCCGGCTTAGTAAAAGCGATGACTACTCAGAAGAAAATGAGAAGTACAAATTATTCCAGGGTTTAATGCAGTGGGACATCAGTACCGATTACCAGCCACGTTACTGGAAGACACAAAACGAGTTAAACCAGGTCGATAAAGCACTGAGTGAAACAATTCAACGTTTACGTTCATTAAGAACATCAACAAAAAATGCACCAAACTCGTATAAGGGTTATTACAGCAGAATTAAAGATAAACAGAAAAAATTAGATAAACTGCTAAGAAAAATATTCCACATTATCAAGCTGCAAGAAAAACAAATTGAAGACCAGGCCCTGCTGTCATTACGACAACGTTATCAGCAGATTAAAAATTATCATACCCGCGCCAGCTATTCTTTTGCCAGGTTACATGATCGTTTAACTTTACCGACAACTATAAATAGTAAAAATAAGCCAGATGTAGAAATGGAAGGTAGCAAATGAGACTGCCTGTATATTTCACCCTGGCAGCTGTCATTAGCATATCGGCCTGTTCCAGCAGTAACACCAAGGACACGACCATTGCCGTATTGTCGAAAAAGACCCTTGAATTAAAAGAACCTGACGTAGCTAAACCACTTAACCGTGAGACTACGGCTGTCTTATACCGTCGTTTTCTGAAAAATTCACCCAACAGTCATATGTTTGGTGATGCAATGCGTCGCTTAGCCGATCTGGAATTACAAACCGGGCAAAACAAAAGCGCCTCGGATAACAAAAAAGAAATTTACTCGTCAAAAAGAAAAATCAAGGCCGCTATCCAGCTTTACGAAACTTTTCTTGAGACATATCCAAACAGAAAAAATAATGACCTGATTCTGTACCAATTAGCTAAAGCCTATGAATTAGATCTGCAGCAGAACAAACTACTTAATACTTTAAATACAATTGTCTTAAAGTACCCAAACACTCGCTATATAGAAGAAGTACAGTTCCGCCGGGGTGAATCTTATTTTGCACAAAGTAAATACAAGTTCGCGCAACAGGCCTATGCCAGCATCGTAAATAATTACCCTGATTCGAGCTATTATGAAAAATCACTTTACAAATATGCTTGGACTCAATTTAAACAATCAGACTACCCTGCATCTACCAAGTCTTTTATCACTTTCCTGGACAGGAAATATGCTCAGGGTCAGCTTTCGATCGATGGTCCGTCTGAAAACATATCTCGTTCTGATAAGGAAGTACTCAGCGATGTATTACGTGCTACAAGTCTTTCATTTTCTTATCAGCAAGGACATATCAGCGTAAACAATTTTTTTATAAACAGCTCTCAACGACCTTATGAGTCAATCATTTATAATAACCTGGCTGAACTCTACCTGGAAAAGGATCGTATTCGTGATGCAGCGATAACCTACCTTGCCTACAGCAAAAGGTACCCAACATCATCGCTTGCTCCAAAATATCACTCTAAAGCCATCGAGTCCTATAAAAAAGGCGGCTTTGCCAGCCTGGTGTTACCGGCAAAAATTACTTTCGTAAAACAATACGGGGTTAATACCGGCTACTGGAAAGCACGCGATGAACAGGCACGTAAATCGATTACCCCTTTGCTGAAAAAGCATATTAACGAACTGGCAAATCACTTTCATGCCCAGGCGAGAAAGTTTAAGGCGAGTAATAAAAAGAAAAAATCAAAAGAAAAACAAAAACAATTTGTTAGTTCAATTACCCAGGCAACCACCTGGTACAAAACCTATATCACCTCATTCCCAAAAGATAAGGGAACTGAAGATGTAAACTTCCTGCTGGCAGAAGCCCACCAGGACGCGGGACAGTACCAAAATGCAATCTACCAATTTGAAAAGACGGCCTATTCATATAATGAACATAAAAAACAACAAAGCGCGGCTTATGCTGCATTATTATTGTACCCGGCAATAGAAAAGAGCCTGAAAGGTGAAAAACAAAAGCAGTGGCAACAGAAAAAAATCACTAGTGCTTTAAAATATACAAGCAGCTTTCCACAAAACAAGTACACGCCGTCTATACTGGCAAATACAGCTGAAGAATTATTTAAACTTGGTGATTATTCCCGAGCAATTGCCACAGCAACCCAGTTAAGCAGCCGTCAAAATATGAATACCAAAACCGGCAAAAAACTGATTATCAATGCACTACTCGTCGTTGGTCATTCTGAATTTGAAATGAGGAATTACAGTAAAGCGGAAGATGCTTACCGCTCACTGACAAAAAAATTGCCTCGTAAACATAAAGAATATAAAAATACCCGTGAACGACTTGCCGCCAGTATCTATAAACAAGGCGAGCTGGCCAAAAGCTCAAACAAGCTGGCTATCGCTGCCGAATTTTTCTTACGTGTAGGCAGAGAAGTACCGAACTCAAAACTCAGGGCCACGGCCGATTACGATGCCGCCACCATATATGTAAATCTTGAATCATGGAAAAAAGCGAGAGTTATTCTTGAAAGTTTCCGTAAAAACTATCCTAAAACACATAAGCTGCAGTTTGGTGTAACAGAAAAACTGGCCGTGGTGTACACAAAATCAGGTCAACCATTACGTGCTGCAAACGAAATGATCATGTTGGCAAACACCGCTAAGCATTACACCGCTGATCAACGTCGGCAATTGCTTTGGGATGCCGCTGTCATATACAACGAAAATAAACGTCAAAAAACAGCTAAACGTATTTTAACTGCTTATGTTAAAAACTTCCCAAAACCGCTTGAACAGGCTGTAGAAGCACGCCAATTACTTGCTGACTTTAATGAAAAAACAAATCGCAAGCAATATTACTACTGGTTAAGAGAGATTATTAAAGCCGACAATAAAGGTGGTAAGGCAAGAACACGGCGCACGCATTTTCTTGCTGCAAATGCTTATATGAAACTGACTTTACCCCTGTTTAAAGCATATAAATCAGCTCGCCTGACTATCCCGTTAAAACGCAGCCTGAAAAAGAAAAAAGCCTTAATGGTTAAAGTAGTTAAATCTTATGACAATGTTATGAAATATCGTGTTGCGGAAATCACAACCGCGGCCACATTCTATATCGCCGAGATTTACAATGACTTTGCCGGTTCTTTATTGAACTCACAAAAACCTAAAAATTTAAATGCAGATGAGCTTGATCAATACAATGTACTGATTGAAGAACAGGCTTTTCCTTTTGAAGAAAAAGCCATTGATATTCACACGGCAAATGCTGAACGAGTCAAAGATAATATTTACGACAACTGGGTAAAACAAAGTATGGCGGCATTAGCTAAATTAAACCCGGTTCGTTTTAATAAATCTGAAAAGAGAGAGTTATATGTCCAGTAAATTTATAACCACTCAATTCCATTTGTCTGAGAAGCTACTAAAACTTTCTTTTCTTGCAGTTATTTTGTCGCTTACTCTTTCAGCCTGTTCCGTCACCCCGGAAGATACAAGCAGTGAAAACAAAACATCACTATCTCCAGCAAATAACGCGGCACTTTCTGAAGCAGTCGCAGCAATGAAATCTGGAGACTATAAAAATGCACAATCTTTTTTACTTGAATTAATAAACAAGCAACCAAATATCGCAAACGCACATGTTAATTTAGGTATTGTCTACATAAAAAACAAATCTTTCGATGAAGCAGAGAATTCTTTTAACCGGGCTTTGAAAATAAATCCTAATAATATATATGCTTTAAATCAGCTAGGTTTTTTATATCGCAAGCAAGGCGCTTTCGCTAAAGCAAAAGCCAGTTATGAAAAGGCGATCAGCATTAAATCAGGCTATACTAATGCACATTTAAACCTGGGCATTTTATATGACCTCTATCTATATGATTTAGATAAAGCGATTGAGCACTATGAAATATACAAAGAATTATCGACAGAAAATGCAAAACAAACAGAAAAATGGATTTTCGAATTAAAAATACGGCAAAAGAAATCACTTGCCCAAAAGCAACAATAGGATAAAATATGTGGCATAAAACGGCAAAGCAAATACTTATTTTTTTCAGTTTATTTATTTCCAGCGGTACATTGCTGGCTGAAGACAGAATTGATTTAAAAGGTATCTCAATTATTGGTAACAAAGAATTACCAAAGATGCTTTATATTGTTCCCTGGAAAAATTCAGAATTACCAGAGATGAATGTGCCACCAATTGAAAGCTTGATTGATGAAGCATTAGCCCCGGTAGATCGTGATAGCTTCAAGCGAAAAATTCGTTACTATCAAATTTATTCAGAAAAAAAAGCTAAGAGTGAGAACCAGTAACCAGATTAATAACCCGTTGTAACCTACATTTAGCGAAATTAATATCAGCCGAGGTCTTAGTGATTTTTCTCTAATGGGCTGTATCAGTAAACACCGATTTACGATATTCATTTCCTCAGCTGTAATTAACTCGCTAAATTTTTTTATAACACAGCCACTATTCAGGAGTGTGGTATGTACAAAGTAATAGTAGATTTTTTTCAAGATGGCGGTATTTTTATGTACCCGATTATGATTGTTCTAGCGTTAGGCCTCGCCATCGCAATAGAACGCTATATTTATTTAACAATCATAAAACGTAAAAATAAGTCACTACTTAAAAAGCTGGTGCCAATGTTACAAAGTGGTGACTTCCAGGGTGCTTACGCAGCAGCATCTAAAACCAATCACGCGGTTAGCCGGATGATCAGTGAAGGGCTGGTTGCAATGAAAGCCTCAAGCGATCGTGATGAAATAGAAACCGCAATCGAAGACAGTATGATGGAAACCATTCCTCAACTCGAAAAGCGTACGCACTATCTATCGATGTTTGCCAACATTGCCACACTACTTGGCTTATTGGGAACCATCATTGGTTTGATTAAAGCATTCACAGCAGTAGCAGCAGTTGATCCTGCTCTTAAAGGTGAAATTCTGTCGACAAGTATCTCTGTTGCCATGAACACAACCGCATTTGGACTAATGACGGCTATTCCACTTATTCTTGTGTATACAATACTACAAGCGAAAACAACCGAAATTATTGTTAGTCTTGAAATGTCGGTCGTTAAATTTCTTAAGTTGTTAACCAAGCGTAAATAATAATGAGTAAACGATCGTCCAGGCGAGTTCGCATTCCTGAAAGTGTAGAGCTCGACATTACAGCATTTATGAACCTGATGGTTATTCTTGTACCATTCTTGCTCATAACGACTGTCTTTACCCATTTAACGGTTCTGGATATAAATTTGCCAACCTCAGCCCAGGCAAGTAAATCTTCACCTAAAAAGAAGAGTTTTGAAATCAACGTTATTATTGGTAAGAAGTTTTTCGTCGTCTCAGACAATAACGGACGCGTGATTAAGAAAATTCAAACTTTTAAAACTGGTGGTCATTACAAGATTCTGAATAAAGTATTAAAACAAATAAAAGTGCGTTACCCGGAAAAAACCAATATTACAATTTTATCTCAACAAAACTCAAAATATGACACCCTGGTTAATACCATGGATGCGGTGCGCGTATTTGCTGCTGTTGAAGATGGTGAAGTAATACAGGTAGAACTATTCCCTGATATTTCTATTGGCGATGCGCCAAAACTTAAATAGGTTTATTAATGAGTAACTCCAGCCGTACAAAAAGAATGATTGCGCTTAATAAAGCCCGCAGGGATAAAAGTTCCTCGTTGAACATGGTTTCACTGATGGATATTTTTACCATCCTGGTATTCTTTTTACTGGTGACATCTACAGACTCAGAAACTTTGCCATCATCCAAATCAATCAAGCTACCAACATCAACAACTGAGAAACAACCTAAGAAAACCCTGGTTGTCATGGTCAATGAAAAAGATATAAGAATTAATGGTAAATATATTGTTGGTGTTAAAGAAGCAACAAATAGTAGAAAAGCAAGCATACCTGAGCTGGCACTGGCGTTAATCAAACATGCTAACAAGCAAAAAAAGAAGAAAAAACGTTATAACATCACAGTGATGGGTGATAAAGAAATCCCCTATAAACTGCTGAAAAAAATAATGCTGACCTGTGCAGGAACGAAGTTTGCAAACATTTCACTCGCTGTCGTTCGTAAACAAGTGGAAAAAAGTTAATATGTCATCTTCTTTTCAATCTTATTATTATGATCCTGTTTTTCCATGGACCAGTACGCGTAATGACGAGCGTTTTTTTCGCCTGGTTAAATGGATTTTAGCGATATTTATAATTTTTGGTCTGATTGTCCCGTGGTTACCTTCCCCTGAAGTTGAGAAGAAGCAACTTAAACAGGTTTCTCCAAGACTTGCTAAATTAATCACGCAAAAGCGGCTGCAAAAACCAAAAATCCCAAAAGTTAAAGCCGTTAAGAAAAAAGCAGTTAAAAAGAAAGTTAAGAAAAAAGCGAAGAAAAAAATCGCGAAGAAAAAACAGGCTAAAGCGAAAAAGAAAGCTAAACAAACTGGCCTGGCTGCGATGAGTAGCGAGATTCAAAACTTAAGCGATCTTTTTGATACTTCCTCGTTGGCCTCTAACAAACCTTTAAGAAGCAGCAACACAAAGGCAAAAGCAAATAAACGCAGTTCTGTTTTAACAACTAAAGCAAAGCGCAGTAGTGGTGGTATTGATACCTCTAAACTCAGTCGCAGCACGGGTAATACCGGCTTGGCCGGAAGACAAACTTCAGCTGTCAGCAGCAATATAGGTGGTGGTAGTGGAACAGGATCTACTCGTCGAACCAGTTCAGGACAAAATGTCCGCGGCATAGAAGAATTGAATTTAGTTTTTGAAAAATACAAAGGTGCATTGCAAAATATTTACCAACGAGCATTAAGAAAAGATCCTACATTACAGGGTAAAGTTGTTTTTGAATTAACCATTAACGCGGCAGGTCAAGTTGTAAAATGCAGAATCGTTTCAAGCGAACTGGGCAATAAAGCACTTGAAAGAAAACTAGTATCACGGGTGAAAGGCTTCCGCTTCGCAGCAAAAAACGTTGCAACTGTGACGGTCACTATGCCAATCGACTTATTACCTTCTTAAATGCTCATCTTATTAAGTAAATTTCAGATAACGTTTTTATGTTTCTTTGTTTTACTTCCATTAAGTTTACAGGCATACCCGTCATCTACTAGCCGCTTGCTGGATTTCTCACTCTCTATCCAAAGCCAATCATCAAAAACTGTATCTCCTGTCGGAACAAATAAAATCAATATCGACCAACTGGGCATTAATTGGTACGAGCATTTTAGCCACTATTTTCATGCTGGATTAGAAGTTGGTTACATCGAAATGACCCAGGCTAATAACCCGGTTATATCAGCACAATATACTTCTGGTCAGTTTGCCGGCCTGTTACTACGCTTTACCCCAGTTAAAAAAACAAACTTCTCATTATTGCTGGATCTAAATTACCGCTACAACCGAACCGAGGGCAACAGCAACAGCCAGCAAACTCAATTTTCATGGGATGAAACGACATTGTCTGCCGAATTTCAGTACAGACCTGGCAATACGGTTGGCTTATATGCTGCTGCCGAATACCTGAAATTGAGTGGTGAACAGCGTGATTCTGGCACAATCACACAACTCCAAGATTTTTCCGAAAAAGAGCAACAAGGCTACCGTTTTGGTCTACAATTAGTGCCATACCAAGGGGGGATTATTGGGCTTGAGCGATTTTCTGGCTATCGAAATGGCGGGAGAATTTACTTTAGAAGACAGTTTTGAGGCAGAGACAACCAAATAACCATAAATATAATAAGGTTATCTATCGCTCTGGATCACAAATAGTTGTTCAATTAATTCTATATCACAGTCTTTGTGCGCTAATTCTCATTATGAAAAGTTAATATCGGCTAAAATTTGATCGTTGCTAAGGATAGTGTCAAAGTACAAAACTCTCGCTTTTTAATATAGATGCAATAAATTCGATATATGATGTAAAAAAATGACTAATTTAGCCAAACAAATTGACCGCGCGACCCTAAAAACGCTGGAACCTTTAAATCGTCTAAACCCGATTTTACTGGATGAGCTTGCGAATAAATCAATTGTTGAAAATGTACCGGCTGGACGAATCATTTGCCGTCACAGTGAGAAAGATTCACGTCAAATTTACCTGCTTTCTGGCCAAATTGAAGTTGCCACTCCCGGCGAGACAAAAACAAAAGTAATTAAGAGCAAAACAGCACTGAAAAAGCCCATTGCTGAAGGTTCTCCACGTAAAGAAACCCTCAAAGCTAAAGCTGACTCGACTCTATTATATATTGATGCAGATTTGCTCGAATTGCTAATGAGCGATGAACCTGAATTAAACACCGTCTATGAAGTATCTGAAATAGATGCTGGCAATAGTGATGGTGACGACTGGATGCTGACTTTTTTGCAGTCTCCGGCATTTTTACAGTTACCTACTGAAAATATTCAAAAATTACTCACTCATCTTGAAGAAATCCCTGTAAAAAAAGACCAGGTAGTTATCCAACAAGGTGGCAATGACGACAATTACTACATTATTAAATCAGGTTCATGTAACGTACATCGTCAGCCATACAAAGACGCTGCTAGTGTACTGCTGGCCGTATTACCCACTGGCAGTGGCTTTGGTGAAGAAGCACTCATCAGTAATGGGACACGTAATGCAACCATCACCATGCGGGAAAATGGCGCGTTAATGCGGCTTAAGAAAAAAGACTTCCTGAACCTGCTTATCAATCCGCTTATTCCTTACTTTGACTATGCTGAAATGCAGGATAAAGTAAATCAAGGCAGTGTCATCCTTGATGTTCGTGCAGAAACTGAAAGCAAACAAAAACCCATACCAAGTTCAGTCAATGTTCCTCTCAGTATGTTGCGAGTTGAGTTTAATAATCTCAACGCAGATCGTGAATACTTACTCATATGTAATGATGGCTCTCAAAGTGCAGCAGCTGCATTCTTAATGATTCAAAACGGATTGAAATGCAGTGTATTGAAAAATGGTTTAAACAGTGTAAAAGCCAATAATACAAAAGCCAAAAAACCAGACACTTCAGCTAAAGCAAAAGAACAAGTCGCCGCAGCCAAGAAACAAGCTCAACAACTTGCTGACCAACAAAAGCAAATTAAAGCCGCGCGTGAAAAAGCTGAACAAGATATTGTTAAGCATAAAAAAGAACTAGCAGAGTCACGTGCTCGAATTGCACAAAAAAATCAGCAAGCATCAACAGCTGCTGCTAAAGAGGCTGAGCAATTAAAAGCGAAAGCATCAAAAGAGCTGCAGAAAGCACAGGCTGAAAACAAGGCTATCGAGTTAAAACAACAAGAAGCCGCTAAAAAAGCACGCCGTGCTGAAGAAATGATAAAGCAATCGGCAAGTGCAGCAGAGCAAACTCGCAAGCAAGCAGAGCAAGAAGCCGCCCTCATTAAACAACGTGCCATAGAAGAAGCGGAAGCACTTCGCGCAGAAAAAGCGGCTCAAGAATTAGCTAAAGCGCAAGCTGAAAAAGAAGCGATTGAACAGCGTCAACAAGAAACAAACCTGGCAATGCAGCGTGCTGAAGAAATGATGAAGCAAACAACCGCTGCTGCCGAACAAGCGCGAAAAGCAGCAGAACAGGAAGCTGAGAAGATCAAACAACGTGCAATGGAAGAAGCTGAATACTTACGAGCTGAAGTTGAGTCAGCACGTAAGAAAATGGAGCAGGATGCTGCACGTTTAAAAGAAGAAGAAAAAATCATCAAGAAATCTGCACTTAAAATTAAAAGTGAAGCAGATGAAATTCGTCGTGAAGCATTGCAAGATGCTCAACAAGTTCGCTCTGAAATTGATGAAACACGCGCACTGCTCAATAAAAAATTACAACAAACTGAAGCTGAAGAAAAACGTAAGCATGATGCAATTCTGGCTAAAGCAAAAGAACAGGCTGATAAAATTGCTGCTTCTAAAACAAAACAAGCAGCTACCGAAGCAGAAGCAATCCGCCAAAAAGCAAAACAAGATGCTCTTCGTTTACATAATGAACTGGCAGCTACACGTAAACAAATAGAAGCGGAAGCAGCCCAGATTATTAATCAACTAAAAGAAAAATCGAAAGCAGCAGAAGCGGCACAACAAGAAATTAAAGTTATTGATGATGAAGTTTTAGTCGAAGTCGTTGCTGATGTGGATTATAAATCTGTCAATATTCCAGGCATGTCCCCTGTTGAGCCAATAAGCGATAGTGATGCTCAACGTAAAGCAGAAGCTATAAAAGCTAAACTAGCGCAATCGCAGGAACACAGGATTTCTCAATCCGCAGCTAACAATGCAGTAGCAAGTTCTGACAAAGTTAAAATTCATAAAAATCAAGACAGAACAATTCTTGAAGGTGATGATGATCTGTTTATTTTCAAAGAACCAGAAAATAATGCAACGCCACCCATTCAAATTGATGATGCACCTGCCGTATCACAAAGAACACAGGCTGAAGCGTCGTTAACTCAAATTCCAATTAAAGAAAAAGAAACACATAGCAAATCTGTTGTCATCTACCCACAACAGGAACAGCAGTCGGCATATAAAAACAATCCATTTTTAAATAAGGATGATGAAGCACAGCCAGCAGCGGCCAGGAATGTACAACAGTTTAATAAAGATGCCTACATTAAAAAACATCAAGCTACTAAATCAAATACCTTAGCTATTGCGGCTTCTTTCATGATGATTATAGCTGGTGCGGTGTTTACCTTACACGCAACCGATACCTTAAAAGTTCAGTCTATTGCAGCATTATTTGATAGTGGTAATGATAAGGTTCAACCGGCTGCAGCTACTGCAATAGCAAAAAGCAAAACTATCAAACGTAAAGTTTTACGTGCTGACTCAAAAGTGAACGTTAAGAAAAAAGTCAGCAATAAAATGGATGACATCATGCAGGGCTGGCAAAATGTTCTGACTGAAGCTGAAAACCCAAAAAAATCTAATAAATAAGAAACAAAATACCGGCTTACATTAAGCGCCAGATTAACCAAAGTGACGTTATTATAAGAATAGTCATCAGGGAAAATACGTTTAGTCCAGTCGAATTGTCTTCTTTCAGCATTATCCCTTTTTCTTGTACATCATCCACAACCTGCTCTTGCAATATTTTCCAGTCTGCCGCTAAAGACTCCGAAACGGTTTGACCAACGTTATCTATTCTCAATTTTTTCAGATCTGCGATAGTAACAACTTTTTCCGGTTTTCCTTTAGGAAACTCGCTACCTTTAATGAATAATACTTTTTCTTCTATTTTTGAATTCTCAATTTTAGCTGATAAGGCTAACGCATCATTTTCAAGTTGTCGCAATGGGTTTTCAAATTTATAACTTTTATTTCCAATCACTTGTGTCCATAAATCAATTTTTTCAGCGGCAAAAATCACACCTCTAAACTTTTTTACACCCAACAATATAATTTTATCTGCTGTTAAAATTAAATTTTCTATAAATAATCTCCCATCCATTCCATCAGGAACTGTTACATTGTGCAAAGAATCTTTTCCTATAGATTTTAACAGTCGCCTCAATTTAAATTCAGAAAACCATTCTTTTATCCATTCATACTGTAAAAGTACTCCTAAAAATACTAAAAAACCGGCTACTGTCCAGGTAACAAGTAAAGGGTTACTTATTGTAAAATCTTTAATTATTAGAAACAGTTCTGACATTATAACCACTCAATTCTGGTATGATAAAAACGAAATTATATAAGCGATCTATCGTACCGATTCTAGCAAACAATTTCAGCTGAAAATATGAACAGTAGACAAAAATGACATCAACAATCGACATAGAACAAGCGGAAACCATTGTCAGTGAATATGGGAAACTACTGTCATCAACTGAACCATCACTCTATGGTATCGCCATATCCCGGCTTCCCTATGATAAAGAACAAATTAAAATCGCGATTCAAACACTTTTATTAGCGCTAGATAAAAATGACGAAAAAATACAGGATGGTTTGATTCAGGCTTATGTCTACCTGGCTCAGTTCATTGAAGATGAAAAAGTCAGTATTGCTGAAAGTGGTCGTGAGGTGCTCGAAAAAGAACCTGCAGACAGTAACAATGAAAGTAGTGAAGAAAAAGCGACAAAAGATCTCGAATTAGCTAACCAGGCTGTACAAACCATTAACGGTATAAAAATTGATATGGAAAACCTGATGAATGAAATCAGGCTCATTATTTCATAACTAAGCCTGCTTTTCGCTTAACTGGTCATTAAATTTATGCAGCATTTTTTTTACATCATCAAAATGCAAGCTGCATATTCTCAATACGTCTCGTTTACCTTTAACCCGAATATGTTGTTTTTCACCGGCCATGCATTCATCAGGTAAGGAACAATAAGAGGATTCACTCATCACAATATCAGAGCCCAACACTTTAGTTGCACTCTCAAGGCGAAAAGCAATATTCACAGCATCACCCAGAGCAGTTGCATCCTGTCCTATCCCCATTGATGCCGCACCGGTATTAATACCTACTCCGACACGAAGCTTTTCAGATATCTCGGCTGAGTTCTGATTTAATTCTTCGGTAACATTATTGATCTGAATTGCGGCTTGTAAAGCCAACATCACGGATTGAGCTTCATTGACATCACACTCCCAGCGTGCAAAAACACAATCACCTATAAATTTATCAACGATACCACCATGCCTGGTGATGACATCCGTCACCTGGTGAAACCAGTTAGTCATCATGCGGGTTAAGGTTCGGATATTTAAACTTTCAGAAAGCGAGGTAAAGCCGCGGATATCAGCGACCAATACTGTAATCTGGCGAATAACCGGGCGATCAGAGATGATTGTTTCTTCCATGGACATGGTATCCATGGCATCTTCTTCCTTGTGCTCCTGCTCAAACATTAGTTCAGTGCCACCAATATGAATGCGGTCACCCGTTTTTAACAAACGGGGAATAGCAACCCGGTGAGAATTAACAAAACTGCCATTAGAGCTGCCACTATCGATTAAATAGTAGTCATTTGTGCCCAGCCGCCGAATCATGGCGTGATTTCTAGAAGCCAATAAATCGATAATTACAATATCACTATTTTTATCGCGACCAAGAGTTAATACCGCTTTGCACGGTACCTTCTTATTTACTCCCTTGGATCGATAACAAATCATTGCAGACATAGTGCTGACCAAAATTTCCTTTCAGTGGTAAAACCTAAGTTTAGGCTAAATTTTACGATGCGTGCTTATGTTGTAAAAGTTGAGGTTCAGCAAATTGCCCTACTGAACGATATAATTCAACCTCATTTGCCGCTCTCATACCACTTAGTATATCGTCATAATCTGCATTTTTAGTATCTGTGGCCTCACCTGTCAACTCAGGCGTATCACCATATTTTTCCTGAATATAGTCATCGATGATCTTTTTATCCCCATCGTCGCCAACAAACTCAGAGACAGTTCGTCCGACGCGGAAAAGCCAGGCCTGGGCAAAAACCTCTAGTCGACGTTGCTTTTCACTATCGTCTTCAGCAGAGCTATCTTGCACGGAGAATTCGAAATCGTCTATGGCACGGGATAAATATCTATGCAGCACAATGTACGAGTAAGTAGCCACTTCGGCTTTATAGCCGATGCCGATAAAACGGAATTCCGGACGTTTGCCGTACTGGCGAGAAATTAAGTTTCGACACTGAAATGCTTCTGCCACCAGGTTAGCCAATGCCAGTGCCCAAAACGGGGGGTTATAGCGTTCACCAGCCTGTGTCACACTTTCTGCGACTTCAGCAGCCATCACTTGAGCATCGCTAATACCGTGCTTTTTCATCAAGCTCGCAGCCTGCCGGAGAGCCAAAGCCGCCTCATTCGGGTTCCCAGACTCTGACAAACGTAAGCACTTGTATATCTTATCAATGATTTTCTTGTGATTTGCCATAATTTTTCACGCGAATAAATTATCCATAATCATTAGTGTTACACAAAGATATTACTACAAATTCAGTTAGTTACAACACTTTCTTTGCATATTACTTGAAATAAATGATAAATTAACCTAATTAAATACCTTGTTTTATCCTATTTGGTACATACAAAAGTAGTTCTAGATCACAGATAATGAAGACAATTTAGATAAGACTCCGTTAATAACAATAATTTTAGTAAAAATTACCAGCCAGACATTAAAATTTTGTAAAAGATATGAATATAGCCATCACACAGCCCCCAATTATTAATGATCACGAGATTCGCTCACTCGGACGCGATGCGCAGCCTGCAGCCAGCGTGACAGGCAAGAAACGTGAAGATTTAATTAATAAAATCAAAGTCTTACTAAAAGAAAAAAATGCCGTACTGGTGGCCCATTATTATACTGATGCTGACTTACAACAATTAGCAGAAGAAACCGGCGGCTTTGTCTCGGATTCACTCGATATGGCACGATTTGGTAAAGAGCACCCTGCGTCCACGCTAATCGTCGCTGGTGTCCGCTTTATGGGCGAGACCGCTAAAATCCTGACCCCTGAGAAACGCATTTTAATGCCGACATTAAAAGCTGAATGCTCACTGGATTTAAGCTGTCCCATCGACCAGTTCAGCGCATTTTGTGATGCTAACCCGGATCGCACCGTGGTGGTCTATGCCAACACCAGTGCCGAAGTAAAAGCCCGGGCTGACTGGGTTGTCACTTCGAGCATTGCGACAAAAGTTATTAAGCATTTGGCCGATAAAGGAGAGAAGATTCTATGGGGTCCGGATCGCTTTTTAGGTAGCTATATTCAAAAAGAAACCGGGGCCGACATGTTGTTATGGCAAGGCTCATGCATTGTGCATGATGAATTCAAAGCCACTGCATTAACAAGATTAAAGCAACAACACCCGTCGGCAGCCATATTGGTTCACCCGGAATCCCCAGAAAATATTATTGAACAGGCCGATATTGTTGGCTCCACGACACAATTGATCAATGCAGCAACCGCGATGAATAATGATAAGTTCATCGTTGCCACAGATAACGGTATTTTTTATAAAATGAAACAGGCAGCACCTGGTAAAAAGTTTATTGAAGCACCAACTGGTGGGGCCGGCGCTACCTGTATGAGTTGTGCACATTGTACATGGATGGCCATGAATGGCCTGGAAAATCTGGCCCACTCATTAGAAACCGGTGAAAACGAAGTTTTCGTTGATGAAAAGGTTCGCCAACAAGCACTCAGATCAGTCACCCGTATGATCGACTTTGCAAAAACATTAGAAACAAAAAATTAACAGTCATTACGAGTTGAGCAAAACAAAACGCGGCAATCTCAAGAGTAAGTACACTTTTTGGGAGATTACTTCGCCGCCATAAAAACATGGCTTCTCGGCAACTGCTCCTGCGTTGCTCTAGCTCCTGCATCCGTGCAGTCGTCGTAATGACATGTAGTTTAAGTAATTTTTTATCTACATAATAGATATGACATAGAAACTATCTTGCTTCTCACTATTTGTGAAATAGGATATTAGTGAATATAGAATTAAGAAAGCTTATCAGTACAATTTTACTACCGACAGTTATTCTGTCGTGTAGTTTTTTATTTATACCGCAACTTAGCAAACCATTACCGAATGTCCTGCAAGTCATTCTACCTTATTTACCATTTATTATTTTTCTCACAGGAATGGTATTAAGCTGGATTTTTCATCACAGCCGCGAATTTAATTTATTATTAGTCTTCATCATTATTTATATTTCGTTTGATAATTACCTGTGGAATAAAGAATTAAAAGTCGATTACCAGCTTTCATATTTACTGATAGTTTCACTCATTCCTATCAACTATTTAATTAATTTTTTATCCCGAGAAAGGGGCGTTTTAAATCGTTATGGAATCAGGCGATTTATTATTTTAGCCGCACAACTCTATTGTATTGCCTGGATACTTGAACATCCCTATCCACAAGTAAAAGAATGGATAACCTACGATATTTTTAAATACAGCTACTTTAAAATGACGACGATTTCACAACCATTACTAATCGTCATCGGCCTTACCGCATTAATTATTTTAATCCGCCTGATAAACTCATCATCAATATTAGTTGCAGGAATTTTTTCATCGCTAATCGCCATTACAACAGCGGCCCACTATTACCAGCAGCCGCAACTGGCAACCATGTTTATCATTCTTGCCGGACTGTTAATCATCATTAGCATTACCATCAATGCTTACTCGTTAGCTTATCTTGATGAGCTAACCAGCCTGCCGTCACGTCGTGCTTTAACACAGAATACAACAACACTAGGAAAAAATTACTGTGTCGCCATGGTAGACGTTGATCATTTTAAAAAATTTAATGACAAATATGGACATGATATTGGCGACCAGGTGTTAAAAAAATTAGCCAGCCAGTTACGACAGGTACGTGGCGGTAAAGCATTTCGTTATGGTGGTGAGGAATTTACCGTGTTATTTCCCAATAAGAATTTACACGAGGCACGTTTATTCTGTAATGAACTCTGCAAAAATGTAGCGAACAACCCATTTATGCTCAGAAATAAAAAGCGTCCGAAGTCGTCGCAAACAGATAAAATAGAAAAACAAAAACAACGTAAGAAAGATGCTAAGCCACTCAAGATTACCATTAGTATAGGTTTAGCTGAACGTTCTCAAGAACACCAGAGCTCTGAAGAGGTAATTAAACAGGCCGACAAAGCACTCTACAAAGCAAAAAATAATGGCCGTAACCAGGTTGCAGTGTGACTTCAGTCGTTCAAACTACGGCTGGCAATTTCATAAACATCTTTAGATAAATCTTTCTTCGCCAAAATACGTTCCAGTTGTTGTTTCATTAAACCCTGGCGCTTATTATCATAACGACGCCAGCGACTCATATTTTGCAGCAAGCGTGCGGCAATTTGTGGGTTGATACTATCCAACGCTAACACCTGTTCGGTTAGAAACTCATAACCTGAACCATCTGCGGCATGAAAATGTACGATATTTACCGCACAAAAACGTCCTATTAAAGAGCGCACCTTATTTGGATTCGTGATACAAAAAGCTGGGTGTTTCATTAGCGCTTTAACTCGTGTTAAAACATCAGGCAGATCTGAGGCTGCCTGGATTGACAGCCACTTTTCAACGACCTGTGCATCGTCTTTCCACTTCTTATAAAATGCATCTAACACCCGCTGACGTGACTCATTATCATAATGCGAGAGAATAGTTAAAGCAGACATGACATCCGTCATATTATGCGCGGCTTCTATTTGATCGAGACAAATATTAAGTGTTTCTTCTTGCTCAAGACACATCAAATAGGACAAACATACATGGTTAAGACTCCGCCGGGCCATCTCTTCTGCTTCGAATAAATAAGCGGCATCACTCTGGTTATTGTTAAATACCGTTTTAAATTCGCTTTGCAGTGAACGAGCTAATTCTAAACGCATAAATTTACGTGCCTGGTGAATAGCATCTGTATCAACGACATCACATTGATCGGCAAGGTAGCTTTCCGAGGGAAGAGTAAATGCACTAGCAATAAGCGATTTATCCAGCTCGCGACTAGTTAATGTATTTCGGTATGCATTAATCACATTTTCAGCAATTGCCAACTCACCATTATTTTGTACCTTAGTAATTAAATCCAGCAACGTGTTTATAGCTAATAATTGTCCCGCATCCCAACGATTAAACTCATCGCTATCATGGGCAAATAAAAATGCCAGCTCATCATTTGAGTGCTGTTGCCTGATCTTAACCGGTGACGTAAAGCCACGATTCAGTGACAGGTGTGGCTCACTTATAACATTTAGAAAAGTAAAATCTTGTTGCTCAGATTTTAACTGCAATATTTTCTGAGTTGTTGCCGATGTTAAACTATCATCTGCCAGCTCTAAAAGTACATCTGAACCATCTTGATCAAGCAAACCAACTTGTAAGGGGATATGAAATGGTTTTTTATTTTTCTGTCCCGGTGTATCCGGGCACGATTGTTTAATAGAAACGGTAAACTTTTTTTCTCGCTCATTGAATATCGTAGTAACATCAAGCTCTGGAGTGCCGGCTTGCGAATACCAGTTCTGAAATAAAGACAAGTCAATATTATTCGCATCTTCAATGGATTTAACAAAATCTTCGGTCGTTACCGCCTGACCATCATGTCGCTCAAAATATAGATCGGTACCCTTTCTAAATCCGTCATTACCAACCAGGCTACGAATCATGCGCACAATCTCAGCGCCCTTGTTATACACCGTTACTGTGTAAAAATTACTGATTTCAATATAGTGATCGGGACGAATAGGATGCGCCATCGGACCAGCATCCTGGGCAAACTGGTGAGTTCGTAAAACATTTACGTCATCAATTCTTTTAACTGCTCGCGAATTCAAATCAGCTGAAAATTCCTGATCGCGAAATACAGTAAAACCTTCTTTTAAACTTAACTGGAACCAGTCACGACAGGTAACACGATTACCCGACCAGTTATGAAAATATTCATGGGCAATAATGCTTTGAATATTATAGTAATCTGCATCGGTTGCAGTATCCGGGCTGGCCAACACACATGAGGCATTAAATACATTCAAGCCCTTATTTTCCATCGCGCCCATATTGAAATCATTAACCGCGACTATCATATAAATATCTAAATCATATTCCCGTCCATAAGTATCTTCATCCCACTTCATCGCCTGTTTTAATGAGATTAAGGCATGTTCACACTTATGACTATTTTCATGTTCAACAAACACCTGTAATAAAACCTTTCGACCTGACATGGTGATATAATGATCTTCTTTCACAAACAGGTCACCTGCGACAACAGCAAACAAGTAACTGGGTTTTAAGCTGGGATCTTGCCAGCTAGCCCAGTGTTTACCATTCTCGCCCTCACCTTGTGAAACCAGGTTGCCATTTGCTAATAAAACCGGGTACTTCTTTTTATCACCACTTAGCGTGACATCGTAACGTGACATAACATCCGGGCGATCCGGAAAGTAAGTAATCCGCCTAAAACCTTGTGCTTCACACTGAGTACAGAACATACTACTTGAGAGGTATAAGCCTTCTAATGCTTTATTGTCTTGCGGGTTAATTTGCGTTTTTATTTCAACTTCACACTCTTCAGGTACGGAGGTAATGGTCAGCCTTTCTTCATCACAAACAAATTGAGTTAATTCTTGCCCATCAATTTTAATCGAGAGTAGTTGTAAATTCTGGCCATCGAGTAACAAGGCTTTATTGGTTTGCTTATTGTCAGGATTTAACCTTACTTTCAGGTTTGAGGTGACAACAGTTTGAGTTTCATGCAAGTCGAAATACAGTGTCACGTGGTCGATTAAATAAATGGGTGGTTGATAATCTTTAAGATAAATCGTATTAGGTGCCGTCTCGGTGCTTTTGATGTCCGCCATGGTAATAAAACCTGTTTTAAATATAAATATTAAGCATAAAATTAAGGTAATTGCTGTGCAAGCAAAATAATAAAAAGATGACCTCGATCATGATAAATTATTTATTATACGGGTATAATTAAAATCAGTAATCACTGAGGTAACAATAAATGGAGCTAAAAATTGAATTAAAATCTCTGGAATGGTGGTTTTGGTTTATTACCCTGATTGCATTGGTTGTGGGCTTAGCAGGAAAAAATGAAGGCTTTTACCTTGTCATTATTATCAGTATTATTCAGTTTTTTTACTTTACTGCAAAAAGAGGATTTCCTGCGTTCCCAACCCAGGTACGCTTTGTCTATGGCATATTTACAATTATTGCTTTATTTGATCCAACCCGTCTTTTTTACTGGGCATTATTAATTGGTACAGTCATGGTCACTCTATTTAACACGTGCTTTATTGCACGCATACTCATCTACATGCCTTGGAATAAGAACGAAAGACTTTCATAAACACTAAATCTTCCTGCCCCGATGAATTTTTAATTTACCAAAACGCTGGTTAATTTTATCACTTACCTCATCAAGCTCATTATGCTTGTCATCATCAGCAAATAAATCTACCTGCTCACTCTGGTTTGCCCCAAAACCAGAAACACCCACCCCCAATAAACGAACCGCTACTTGTCCTGAAGGTATTGCCGTTTGAAACAGGCTATTCACTGCCTGCCAGATTTTCTGTGTTTGATTGGTATGAGCTGATAATGTTTTTGAACGAACAATAGTAGTAAAATCGTGATAACGAATTTTAATATTAACCGTTTTACCTTTACGCCCTTTTTCACGCAAACGGGCTGCTACCTGCTCAGTCAAATGTGAAAGGTATGCCACTAGCGTATCTTTATTAGTAATATCTTCTACAAAGGTATTTTCAGACGAAATTGATTTGGCCCGGACATCAGATATAACTTCTCGTTTATCCTGGCCATTGGCTAAACGATAGATATGATCGCCGTGCTTACCAAAACGATCTATCAGCCAGCGTTCAGATTGCTCACGAATATCTTGAATGGTGAAGATGCCGTAATTATGTAATTGCTCCTCAGTTTTTTTGCCGACCCCCCAAATGCGTTTGATCGGTAACGGATCCAGAAAGTCCTGCATGGCATCATTCTCAACCACAACAAATCCATCGGGCTTATCAATATCAGAGGCAATCTTGGCAACGAACTTATTCGGCGCGACGCCTGCTGAGACAATGAGTCTTAATTCATCTTTAATATCCTGTTTAATACGCCTGGCAATATCTTCTGCCGAGCCAAACAATTTAATACTGCCGTTCACATCCAAAAAGGCTTCATCGAGTGATAAAGGTTCAATCTCAGGTGTATAACGGTTAAATATTTCATGTATTTGGCTGGAGACACTCGCATAAAGCGGCATATTCACTGGCAGAATACGTAAATCAGAACAGAGCCTGGATGCCTGTGACATCGGCATCGCACTAAAAATACCAAATTTACGTGCTTCATAATTTGCAGCTGCCACGACCCCGCGAGTTTTTGAAGGACCGCCCACTACGACCGGTAAACCGGCTAACTCAGGGTTATTACGTACTTCTACCGAGGCAAAAAAAGCATCCATATCAAGATGAATTATCATAGTCCGATTATAAATGACTAAATAATTAAATATGAGCAAAAATGCTTAACTTATGCCATATTTATCAAATGTAAAAAATAAACAAATAACCGAATAAATGCTTGATAATATTGCAAATAACATGCAGTTTACTATATATAACTATTTGATCTTTAAATAAAGCAAAGAAGAATACCGTGAAAACAATGATTTGCAAACAACTCAATAGTGCTTGCGACAATGAATTCTATGAAAGAGCCTGAGGCTATAAGCAAGTGGTTTGAAAATAATAAACAAGAATTTGAAGCCTTGGCTGAAGACTAATTAATAGTTATGAATGCCAATCAAACTATGAAACCAGGTTTTATACTTTTCTTATTTAAGCCATTACGATTACACAATTAATTATAGACATTATAAGTTTAAATCTCTTTATTACATTATTCACCCATTAGGTACATATTATTGAAACTTTGGACCTCTTTTTTAACAGCAATAACTTCCCTGTTATTATTTTCTCAGGTTCTTTTTGCTGTTGAGCCCTCATCTCATACATCAGATACTACAAAGAGCAAAGCCGATCCTAAATCACTATTTACCTCGAACGAACTTAACTGGCTTATTAAGAATAAAGCACTTACTTATGTTTACGATCCTGATTGGGCACCATTTGAGTGGAAGGATGATAGCGACCAACATAGCGGTATTATCGCAGACATAATAAATCTTATTAAAAATAGATCTGGCTTAGAATTCATCGCTATGAATACTGACACATGGGATGAATCAGTAAACTTAGTAAAAAATAAAAAAGCCGATATGTTCAGCGCAATTACTATCACCAAGGAAAGGGAAACTTATCTTAATTTTACATCAAATGATATTTTTACCTATCCTGCTGTACTGATTACTAATTTTGAAGATAAAGCTGTTTACCTGGATGTAGAGAAAGATATAAAAGGTAAAAAAATAGGTATTGTAAAGAGTAGCGGTTTAGGACGCTATATCAAAGAAAAGTATCCGAAATTGGAATATGTAGAGCTTGCTAGCACTCTCGATGGTTTCACTGCGATACGAAAAAAGAAAATAGACATGTTTGCTATTAATACTATTACCGCAAAACATTTCATAGAAAAGAAAAGATTTGACGATCTTAAAATCGCATTAAAACTTGATTATATTTATCGCCTGAAAATTGCCGTTCACAAGGACTTACCTGGTGAAATTATTTCTATACTAGACAAGACACTTAACAGTATCAGCGAAGAAGAAAAAAATACTATTTTTAAAAAATGGACAGAAGTGCCTGGTGCAAAACAGACCAACTGGAAACTGTTATTGCAAATTTCTGCTGTACTTATTGCTATTATACTTTTTCTTGCATGGAGCAATCGAAAATTAAATGTAATGGTGAAAGCCAGAACAGAAGAACTGACTCATAAAAATATTGACCTTAAAAAAGCACTTGAAGAAATAAAAGTTTTACGTGGAATTATTCCAATCTGTTCTTATTGCCATAAAATTCGAGATGACGAAGGGTCATGGGATCAGCTCGAGGCATACCTAACCAAACATTCTAATGCAGAATTCAGTCATGGTATATGTCCAAACTGTCTGAGCAAAGCCCGTAAAGATGAAGGACTCGATTAATACTATTTAGCATTACTTGCATAACAAAGAGGGGTTGTAGAAGCCATGATAGTGAGCTTCATGGTTATAGCTTTTGTGATGCCAGTCAAGCTTGTCACTGGTATCATGTCAGCCCATAAAGAAATCAACAAAAAATAAAATCTTTATTCTTCTCATCTTTACTTTAATAAAACAGGATGTCAGGATGTGTTGATAACACTATATTAAGCCGCAACATAATACTGAACACTAAAGAGTTCGTTGTCATCAAGCCAAAAATCTTTAAGCTTTAATCCAGCTTGTTTAGCTAAACCAGAAAAACTTTCAATCGTGTATTTATATGAATATTCTGTATGAATACGCTCGGATTCTGAAAAACTAATCTTCTCATTATTTTCAATCATATAGTCATGATCTGATTTACTTTCTAAATGCATTTCAATGCGACAATGTTCTTCATTATAAAAGGCCACATGTTTGAATAAATCAACATCAATCTCACTATCTAGCAACTTATTAACATGATTAATCACGTTCAGATTAAACAACGCTGTAATGCCTTGCTCATCATTATATGCCGCGTCTAAAATATCCTTGTCCTTTTGTAAATCAACACCAATCAATAAACCACCTTCTTTGCCAGCCATCTCATTTGCATGTTTTAAAAATTCTAATGCTTCTGTTGGGTTATAATTACCAATTGTTGAGCCTGGGTAAAATATAACCCGGTCATTATCTTTAAACTGCTCAGGAATACTAACCTTTTCTTTCATATCATCTGCAATGGCATGAATGTCGATATAAGGAAATTTTTCCTTTAATTTATTTGCACACTCAAATAAAAACTCAGCTGAAATATCAATAGGAATATAGCACGAGGGCTTAAGCGCAGGAAGAATGCTTTGTACTTTCTGACAATTACCGGCACCGGGTTCAATAAGAACGGTATCTTCTCCTATCGATTTTGCAATTGCATGCTTATTATTTTCTAATAAAGAAATTTCTGTTCGGGTTGGATAATATTCCGGTAGCTGCATTATTTTCTCAAACAATTGAGAACCATATTCATCATAGAAGAATTTTGGATTTATGTATTTGTTATCAGAAATTAAACCATCTAATAATTCTTGCTTAAGCATATTACTTTCATTAAAAACGGTATTTAGTTCTGTCGTACTAAGCGCCTGTCCCATAAAACATCCTTCCTATAATATAACTTGTTATACTATTATTTTGCTAATCGTAAGCCGCTAAACTGCCACTGATCAGGAGGATAAAAAAAGTTGCGGTAAGAGTGCCGGTAATGATTGCGGCTGGTGACACAACTTCCCCCTCGCAACACCAACTGATTGCACATAAACTTACCATTGTATTCACCGATTGCACCGGCAGCTGGCTTGTAGCCAGGATAAGGAGAATAAGCACTGCTGGTCCACTGCCATAACTTACCGTTAATCGCTGATGCATTTTCTTTCTCGGCTACCGGGTGAAAATTTTCACTTTCAAGAAATTGTCCCGATTGTGTTGAGCTTGCTTGCTGTGCTAATTGTTGTGAAAAAACTTCCCATTCGAATTCCGTAGGTAATCGGCATTCTTTCCAACGAGCATAAGCATCGGCTTCATAAGCAGATAAATGGCAAACAGGTTGTTCATCATCTAACGGTTTTAAACCATTTAACGTGTATTCGAACCAGTCTCCATCCTGTTCAACCCAATATAAAGGATGTTGCTTCTGGTTCGCTGCTTTCATTGCTGCCCAGGCATCTGAAAACCAGAGCTCACTGCGGTTATAACCATCATCCGCCATAAATACCTGATATTCCCTATTGGTAACTAAACGCTCTGATATAGAAAAGTCATGTATATATTGTTTATGTTTAGGCTGTTCATTATCAAAGCAAAAATTATCCAGTAACGAATCGGAGCTCTGATTGAACCCGATCTCGTACAGACCTTCGGCAATCTCCAGCCAATTATTATTGCCGTTTGCCTTGGGCACAGAACTAACACTTTGATTTTTTTTATCCGGGTGATATGCATATACAGGATAAAGTGGATTTTGAAACCATGAATACTTTAAATCGGTAAAAAATAACTCCTGGTGTTGTTGCTCATGATGGCAACCTAAAATAATTTTATCTAAAATCCCTTCATTATTAATCTTAGTCGTGTTGAATAGCTCATTCATGGCATCATCAACATATTTTCTGTACTGATAAACATCGTCAACGCTTGGCCTGGATAACAATGCACGTTGTGGTCGCGGATATTGCTGACCAATACCATTGTAATAAGAGTTAAATAACACCTCGTACCGATCATTTAATGCTTTGTAATTTTGTAGATGCGGTTTTAATAAAAATGTTTCAAAAAACCAGCTTGTGTGGGCTATATGCCACTTTGCCGGGCTTGTTTCTGGCATGGCTTGCAAACCATAGTCTTCAACCAGTAACGGTTTGCATAAACGCTCACTAGTTGCACGTACTTCAGTAAACCGTTGCATAACAGCACTGACATCAAGCGAAACTTCCGGCTGTGTCTTCAGGTTTTTCATAACCCCTCCTCCATGCTGACATTTGCTGTGATTGCTACTGATTTATCATCACACTTAATTTGCATAAATCCACCCGCCGCTGAGCATTGAATCACTTCGAACTCGCTAACCTGGTAATGTTTGTCTATATAATCTGCAACAAAACGCATAACTGAACCGGTTGCACTATCTTCAGCATTACCATATTGCGGTGCGAAATATCGCATATATAAATATTGTTTATTTGTATCAAAGCGTATCGCCACAATCGCGCGTTGTGTGTTTTTATTTATTAAGCTTAAATCCGGTTGCATTGTCCGAAAATCCGCTAACGAGATTTGAGAATCAAATTCTAATAATAAATAGCCATCATTGTTTTTAGTTAGCGCAGCTTGCAGCGGTATTAGATGAGTATTGTTACTAACAAATAAAGACTCAGTCCAACTGGGCACAAGCTGCTTGATGGCCGTCAAACGCGGCAACCTTAACTCAACAAGATGATGGCTGAATTTATTTTGAACCCGTGCAGCCAAAATATTATTATTAATGACAATATTAGACGTGTTTGTTGTTGAAAAGATGGTTTCTGCAGCGGCAATCATACCGTGGCCACAACATTGAATTTTATTTTTTCCGTTAAAACATTGAACTGTATATTCATCACTTTCAGTACTAGAGATAAAACATGCAGTCGCAATGTCATTATTATCAAGCAGTTCTAGAGCAGCAGGGTTTTGTTGCTCTAAAAAGACAGCCGCCTGATTTCCCAGTGCTTGCTCAGGCTTAGCGAAAACGGTAACAACATGATACGGAGCTTGCATCTGTCCACCCAACTTCTATTTATTAGTATTTGTATGTGTTTATATGCTGACAAATTTAACAAACATTTATTTCATATAAATACCATGACTGCAATAAAAAGTTCCACTTAAACTTTAAATTGAGAAGAGAGAGGCTTTAATTAGATGGATTATGTTAAGGGAATATAACCCGTTAAGAAAAAGGTTATAGGATTAACGCGAAGCTAACTGGTAGCGTTTTAACTGTTTCATTACTTTTTTTACGTAACCCTGAGTCTCACGATAAGGTGGGATACCATTATATTTATTGACTGCATTTTCACCGGCATTATAGGCAGCAATAACATATTTTAGATTGTCAGGAAAAAGGGTCATCAGGTAACGTAAATGTTTTATGCCACCGATAATATTTTGGTGTGGATTGTAGAGATCGGTCACACCATATTTTTCAGCTGTTGCCGGCATTAACTGCATTAAACCCGAGGCACCTTTATGCGAGGTTGCATTCGGATTGAAATAGGACTCGGCATAAATAACCGCTTTCACCAGTGAATCATCTATGCCATATTTTTGCGATTGGTGATAAATAAAGTAATTCCATAAGCGCATGCGGCGTTTAGTGCGTACTGTGCGGCGTGCCACGTAATGCCCCATATTGCTTAAATCTTTGCTATTTCGAACTAATTTGCCCTTGGTGTTAATCAGTGGATGATCACTGACCATACGGCTACCATCCGGCATTTGGTATAGATAAACCCTTGCCTGAGCCACAGAAGAAAATAATGCGATGCTGAGAAATACCGAGATAAATAACTTAGTCATGCCTTTTTCACTCACAAACTTGTTCAATTTCTTATTCATTTACCATTATATCGGTACTGGTTCACATTTCTTAAGAAAATATTCACTTTAGTTGAGTGAATTTAGCCTAAATTTTTCAATTGGTAGATACACTCATTCATCGCATTCAGACCTCTTTTCCTGAATTTCTCGTTATTTCCAAGCACATCCTCTGCCGATAGCAGCGTAATTTGATAATGGGCCTGGTACAGCTCTTGAATTTCCCCTTCTGAAACTGAAAAGGGAGGGCCATCCATTTTAGATTGGTCATAGTCGAGGGAAACCAGTAATTTCGGTGCCAATGGGGCTAGTTCTGTCATCTTAGCCGCGTATTTTTTACGCATGGCAGGCGGCAGTGCGACCAGTGATGCCCGATCGTAAACAGCATCTATATCGCCAAGGTTTTCCGCTGTGAGATCAAAAAAGTCACCACAAAACAGACTGATTCTGCCCGACTTCCATAATTCCAGTTGACCAAGCTGGCTGCGCTCTACCGGCAACTGGTTTTCAGCAAAAAAGGCTTCGACCGCCAGCGGACTCAATTCAATACCCACAACCTCGTGGCCTTGCTCTGCCAACCACAATAAATCCAGCGTTTTACCCGATAAAGGCACAAATACACGCGCAGCAGGTTGTAACTGCAAAGCCGGCCAGTGTGCTTTTAGATAGGGGTTAACCTCAGCCAGGTGAAAGCCGGTTAAATTATTCTGCCAGCGCTCATGCCAAAAATCTGCTTCCATCTAACACCTCTGAGTAATTTCTTATTTAAAAATAGTTAAAGAAACGGCCGCGCATTGTACACCAAATGATCATAAAATTTTCATTGATAAAAACATTATCCCTTTTGGATAATGCTTTTTTATAGCAACACGCTAAACTACTTAGATATTTATTTGCCGAAGGATTTTACTATGGCCTTAGTCGTTGATAACGATCGATACAGCATTGATTCACTTGAACTTGGACCAATGGAAAACCTGATTTATCTGTTTACCGATAAAAAAACTAAAAACGCAGCCATAGTTGATCCCGCCTGGGATGTGCCGGAATTAATCAAGCTAGCGAAAAGTAAAGGCGCCATTATTACCGATATTTTACTCACCCATAGTCACCCTGATCATATCAACGGCATTGATGGCATTTTAGAGGAATACGATGCACAGTTGCATTTACTCAACGCGGAAGCAAAATTTTGGGGTGAATCGTTAGCTCACCCGACTTTGCATCATGGTGGGGACAGTATCAAAATTGGTGGGAGTGAAATTGAAATTATGCATACCCCCGGACATACACCGGGATCAGCTTGTTACCACATTGATGATCACTTACTAACCGGTGATACCATGTTTGTTTTTGGTTGTGGTCATTGTCGCCTTGGTGGTGATCCGAATGTGCTTTACGACACCTTAACCAAGATGGGAAAAATGCCTGGCGACACACTTATTTTACCCGGCCATAATTATGCTGAAAAAACCACCTCAACGATGCACGAGCAGTGTGAGGGAAATCCATTTTTACATTTTGATAAGCAAGAAGACTTTGTTGAATACCGGGAACATACGCATGATAAGACCCGCACGCAACCCTATCACCCGGTGCTGAAACCTGTTAACAAATAAACGACTATTTATTTAACGTTACCAAGATTATCATACTGAATAGCTTCTTCACGCTGAGCTTTATACTTGTCATAACTCTGTCCACGATGACAGTCCTTGCGCCCCTGTTTTAAGCATTCCTGCCTTTCGCGTTCCTGTATCATGTCATAAACAGCATGTTTACTCCGGTCACTACAGGATGTTGTTAACAGAACAATAGCAAAGCCGATAAAAAATATTTTCATTTTAAGTCCATATAAAATTAGTCACTACAGCAGGCGGTTTTTATAGGTTGGGATTTATCCCAACGAGCAGTGTATTTCTAGCTCAAGAGATAATTCGTTATATCTGCGTCGGCATAAATGCCGACCTACGAAGAACACTGGATACCCGCCTACACGGGTATGAAGTTGCTTCTCTTTACTTTTCAGCAACGATATAAATCATCCACGATTCCTGGTTTTCTACTTCAGTCGTTTCGTAGTACTCACCGGTGCCTTCCAACTCATCATCGTCTTCATCATCAGACTCGATATATTCTTCCCAGTAGACACGGCTTTTACTGTAGCCCGCTTCTTCGAGCAATTCTAAAATTTCCGGAATCGCCCATAAACGCCAGCAGTAAGTAAAGGCTTCATCCATACGCGAGCCATCATCAAACTCAAAGTGAATCGCACATTCCATATGATTATTAATCGGGTTAAATGAGACATGCTCCCAAATGTAAGTGGCATTTTGATCTTCAAGTTCAGTCTCTTCTTCCAGGGTGTCGGCACATTCGGTACCACCAAATAAATCCAGAACCAGAAGACCATCATCATTTAAACTTTCACGTGCAATTTTAAAATAATTAATTAATTCATCACGCTTTTCAAACAGGCAATAACTAAAGTTAAATGCATTAATGATATCGACTTTATCTGTTTTGATACGCACATCATCTTCAATCAGGGTAACTCGGCTCGCGACATCTTCCCCGGCGGCTTCCAGGTTATGTTTTCTGCCCCACTCTAATGTTGGCCCGTCAAAATCTACGCCAATCGCGGTTCGTTCCGGATCACTTTTACACCACTCCGTAGCAAGATAAGCCGTACCACAAAAATCTTCTTTAATGCTGATAGCTTTACGACCACGTAGTTTCTTAAACGTTTTACTCATGAAGTCGACTTCAGCTTCAGGGAATTGAACTGACTCCTGGTATAGCACATGGCGATCAGCCTGCTCTGCCATCGTCGGTTTATTTTGTTTTGACTGCTTACTCATCTTCGATTCCCCTGAATTCTCAAATAACGCTATTTATTATGAATCTGGGCATTATATCCGCTTTCTTTACATCATTCGATATCGATTTTCCCTGTATTCAATACTGCAATTTTAAAAGCGATGACAATCCTGATTGATGAAAAAGTGGTATGATTCGCTCTTTAGCAAGCAAAATTATCACTTATTGACGGCCACAATCATGAGCACTAAATCACGTTCAACAACCCCAGTTCAAATCGGTACAGCTGAGCATAGCGTTACAGTCGGCGGTGATTGTCCTATTGTTGTGCAATCTATGACCAACACCGATACTGCCGATGTATACAGTACGGTGAAACAGGTGATGGAACTGGCCAAGGCAGGTTCTGAACTGGTACGCATCACGGTCAATTCGGCAGAAGCGGCAGAAGCCGTCCCCAAAATTCGGGCTGATTTAGATCGCCAGGGTTGTTTTGTGCCCTTAATTGGCGACTTTCACTTTAATGGCCACAAGTTACTCAACCAGTATCCCGAGTGTGGTCAGGCACTGGCCAAATACCGCATTAACCCGGGCAACGTGGGTAAAGGCAAAAAGCGGGACGAGCAATATGCCAGCATGATCGAGGTTGCGATTAAAAATAATAAACCTGTACGTATTGGGGTTAACTGGGGCAGCCTGGACCAGGCGCTTTTAGCGCGCATAATGGATGAAAACAATCAATTAGCCGAACCCCTTGAGCCAAATGAAATTATGCACAAGGCAATGGTGACCTCTGCATTAGAAAGTGCACAACAGGCCGAAGCCCTTGGTCTGGCCAAAGATAAAATTATTCTCTCGGTAAAGATGAGTAACGTTCAGGACTTGATCAGTGTTTATCGTGATTTAGCCAGTCAATGTGATTACGCCTTACACCTTGGCTTAACTGAAGCGGGCATGGGTTCAAAAGGCATTGTGGCATCAACCGCGGCACTCGCTGTTTTATTACAGGAAGGTATTGGCGACACAATTCGTATTTCGTTAACGCCTGAACCACATGGTGATCGCCGTAAAGAAGTGATTGTTGCCCAGGAAATTTTACAATCAATGGGGCTGCGTTCTTTTACGCCACAGGTTGTTGCCTGTCCAGGTTGTGGCCGTACTTCAAGCACTTACTTCCAAACATTAGCGCAGGACATTCAAACTTATCTGCGACACAAAATGCCGGAGTGGCATGAGACACATCCCGGTGTTGAAGACATGAGTGTTGCGGTAATGGGTTGCGTAGTAAATGGTCCTGGCGAAAGTAAACATGCCAACATCGGGATTAGCTTACCCGGTACCGGAGAAAAACCCGTCGCCCCTGTTTATGTTGATGGAGTAAAAACCGTTACCTTAAAAGGAGATAAGATTGCTGAAGAATTCCAGCAAATTGTGAATGACTATGTCTCTGAGAACTACAAAAGCTAAGTCGTTATTGCCATAAAGAATTTTCTTTCATTATTTTTTCCAGTATATCCTGGTAGTTACGAATATTTTTTACATAGTTAACTGGCTCGTTACCACGTGCATAACCATACTTCAATTTTTTATAATATTTTTTAACAGTTAGTAAAGGTAATACTGTTGCCAGGTCCTGCCAGCTATCTGGATTTCTATTCAACTGCTTTGCCAGTTTACGCGCATCCCAGATATGTCCCATCCCAACATTATAAGCTGCTAAGGCCAGCCATGTTCTGTCAGGTTCACTAACCGTTTCCGGTAAACGCTTGCGCAATTTATTTAAATAATACGCGCCACCCATAATACTTGCGATTGGATCAAGCCGGTTTTTTATACCCAGTTCTTTTGCCGTTGTTCTTGTCAACATCATCAGACCACGGACACCGGTAGGACTTTTTGCATAAGGACGCCAATGTGATTCCTGGTAAGCTTGTGATGCCAGCAGTGTCCAGGGAATATTATATTTTGTTGCTGCAGTCTTAAAAGTTTTAAGATATTTAGGTAACTTTGATTTTATTTTTCGTTGATAAGCACGAACATCAACATAGTCAAAAAGTTCAATGTATCCGTAGTAGCGATGCATAACATCAGCAAGCTTGCCGCTGGCAGTATAACTTTCAAACCAGTTATTTATTTCATCATTTAAATCATCCGCGTCGTTGGCTATGACCCAGGCTAAAGGTTCGGGTTTAGTAATATTGAATCGTACCGATAACTCAGGGTAGTAACGACGGTTAATGGCAACGATATTACTATCAGCAACCGTGCAATCGATTCTTTTTAACCATACCTGGGAGAGTAAAGCCTCTGTACTAACATCCTCCACAGCTAACCAGTTAATATCAGGGTGCTGGATTTTTATTTTCTCTAGCTGGCTAACATAACTACTATTAAGTGGGACTTTAATATTAACCCCGGCAAGTTCTGAAATGTTTTTTGGTTTTTTCCCGCCACGACGACAGACCAGTTGTTGCATAACAGTTTGATAAGTCGGGCCGAAAACATAATGCGCATCACGCTCTTCAGTATGCGTTAAACCTGCAGCCGCTATGTCAGCACTACCATCCTTTATTGCAGAAAATAAATCAGAAACATCCACCTTGGCAATAAAGCGAGCATTGACGCCCAGCGAGTTGGCAAAGGCCTTTGCCATTTCATACTCAACGCCTAAGGTGCCTTCGCGAGACTCATAATATGTAGTTGCTGCATTACGTGTCAGAACGACTAACTCGCCCCTGGCTTTAATTTTTTCTAATCGACCAGGGTCATTTGAACATGACCCCAGTGAAAAAATCACACCTGCAACCAGAACATATCTCAATACGCCATAACAACTTTTCACGTAAACTCCCGATAATCACGTTCTAACTATAGCTGAGCAGTCAGCACTCTTTTATTTTACCTGCCTGTTAACAATTTATCACTCCATTGATAAAAACTCATGCCCAGTAAAATTAAAAGGGTTCCTGTCCATACATTGACATTTAACACTTCATTATTAAAAGCATAACCTAAAAATAGCGCAACCACAGGGGTAATCAATGTAATTAGTGAAACTCGGCTAACATCAATATGTTTTAAAATATAAAAAAACAACATAAAACCGATGACTGAACCAAAGATTCCTAGATAGACAATCGAACCCAAACCTCGTTGGCTGAAATTTTCTGGCCAGCTTCCCTGTAATACAAACCAGGTTAATAAATATAACGGGACGCTAACCATCAATCCGCCATGGGTTATTTCCAATGCAGATAACTTAATATCCAGTTTTTTAAACCAGACACTACTCCATGAATGTAATAGTACTGATAAACATACCGCGGCTATGCCTATCACGGCATGATTACCCACATCTACTGCCTGACTGAAAATCACACTTAAACCAACAAAGCCTAATATCACACCGAGTATTTTAACCGGCGTTAAGCTGCGTTCATTTAACCATAACGCTGCCATAATTCCTGTAACAATTGGATTTAAACCAAAAATAACAGAAATAAATCCGGAAGAAATATACTGCGAGCCCCAGTAAACACTTAGCATGGCACCATAGATAGCGATACCTGCTACCAGGTAAGTTTTACGTGCCAAGGCATCCCACGGTATACGACGTTGCGAAATTAACATGACCAGTAAACTACTAAAGAGTAGACCGATCAACATACGCGCGGTAACACCAAATAAAAATCCGGCATCACCACCACTCCACTTAATCGTAAGTGGCGTGGTTGACCAAATAATTATAACGCCTATATACGCTAGCGCGACTGACATTTTCTTCTCTCCATGATTTAACCAGTACAAACAAAAAAGGCCACAGTTCTTTTGAAACTGTGGCCTTTGAAATTTCGTTTATTTATTTAATAACTAACTAATAACTTTTTTCCATTGGCCCACAGTGACGTACCACGCGAGTTTACGTGCATTTCGAATCACTGCTTTGTGCATTAAAGTTATCATGTTCACGAGTCTGCGCTTTGTTTTATTAACTGTCAATATCTATAATAAAACAATTTATTGCACATAAAAATAATCCCAGTCAGTACCCGTTATTTTTTCAAATGTTTGTAACAAGCTTGAAGTTGGGATTGCCTCTTGTGGATAAATACCATGCAGGCTAATAAAAAAACGTCCACAACCTGCCGTGTTTTTCCAGTCATACTCTGACAGGTGAGTTTCAACTCCACATTTATCACAATGATATGTCATTGATGCTGGAATCGTTGCCCAGTTTGCATGGCGCTGGCGACAATGCGGGCAGCGGCAAACTAAATGTTCAGCACCACGAATAAATTCAACATTGTCTTTTACGGTTTCAAATTCAATATGACAAAACTCCGTAGAATTGGCTTGCTCAGCAAGTGGCTGCAACTCGATAGCCGGTGCACAACCCATAAATGTCACCAGGCTCAAAAACGAATCGCCAATCAAATAACGCTCACCATCAACTGAATCAGGGCTGTTCCATTTCTCACCCAAAAAACCGGTTTCTTGTAAGGCGCTGACTATCTGGGGAATATCTTCAGGACAATAGTTAGGATTTTTTGCATGAAAAACGAGTTTTGGCATTGAATATTCTCAGCGACTTTTTGAATTTGCACATTATAAGCTAAACATTTGCAGTACTACCGCAGTATTATAGTGATTATCCTGATTCAGATAAGGTTATTTTTAGGCGTTAGAACAAGGTTAAGCGCCGCATTTCCGCCTAAAAACTGTTAGAATACGCGGCCAAGTAAACATATTTATTAGCCACGGACACCCTCAAAATGAGTAATGATACAGCAACCAAAGAACAACAGATTTTACAGGTCATGCGCAAGGTTCTCACCGATATTGCAAAAGACACCTATACGCCTTCTGACTTAAAGCATCCTTTATCTGAAAGTACGATTCACAGCATTCGCGATTGCCTGTCACTCATTTCCAGTCGTGAAGCTGAAATTGCAAAAGAAAACGGTCAAGAAAGTAAGATGCGACCACGCTATGTCGATGAACCAGCCAGCTCAGTGGTTGTTGAGCTTGATCCGGGTAAATTTAAGCCGAGCAAAGACTAGTTTCAAAAACACAAAAAGTGGGGCTATACCCACTTTTCACCTCATAATCCAGCATAAAACCTGTTTTCATCCCCCTGAATCTTAAAGCAATTTATATAAATGCCGCTAAATATCTTAGGTAAAGGGTATATTATAATCCAGCAGCACACGCCCATCTAAAATAAGAGTAAGATAGTTGCATAATGGATAATAACGAAATTAAACAGCTAATTACTGAGCTTAGTCTTGAACATAAAGATATTGATGATGCGATCAACCTGATGAAGGAACAAGCCTTCATTGATGAGCTACAGATAAGACGCTTAAAAAAACGGAAACTAAAACTTAAAGATGAGATCCAGCAACTGGAAAGTAAACTAATACCTGATATCGAAGCCTAGATGTTTAACTGACAGAGAAAACTGTATGGATAATAATAAACGGGGATCGACCCGGGTAGGTTTGGTTATTGATATCAAGCTGATAAATGGTGAACAACAAGAATATATTTATAAGTCTCGTAATATCAGCGATACTGGTGTTTTTCTTGAGCACAATGAAGAGAAAACCGAGTTTCCTATCGGTGCACAGGTTGTATTACAAGTATGCTCACAACTTGGCGATGGTGACCCTCCCCCGGTGAAAGCAGAAGTCGCCAGAATTACAGATGAAGGAATCGGTCTTCAATTTGTATTATAATCTGGCAAAATATTCCCCTCGTTAACTAAGAAAAGACTTTCCCATAAATGAAACCTAATACCATAGCGTCAGCTGAGCTTTTTGTGGCTACTGGTTGCCGCCACTGTCCCGTTATCTTAAATGAACTAAGTGAACAGTTAAAAAAAGGTGAACTTTCTTCTTTAACCGTCACGAATATTGCGGTTGATAATACAAAAGCGGCCTCGCTGAATATCCGCAGTGTGCCCTGGTTTTCATTAGAAAATGATACTAGCTATATGATTTTTAGTGGCGACCATTCTCCTAAAGAAATTCAGAAATGGCTGTCGATCTCACTAAAAAGCGAAGGCATGCAGGAATACATAGAAGATTTTCTTAGTAACGGTCAGCTAATGACCATTGTTCAGGTTCTTAAAAGCAGACCTGCCATTTTTGCTGAGATCATAAAAATGCTTGAAGATGAAGATACAAGTATGAATGTACGGATCGGATTAGATGCATTGATTGAACAGTTTTCTGGCAATGAAATGTTACAACAGCATGTAACTGACTTTAAAAAAATAGCTTCAGGTCATAACGTTCGCTTACAAATCGATGCATTGCATTATATTGCTTTAACTGCAGATGCCAACAACATTGAATTCTTAAAAGAAAAAGCAACAGATAAAGATGAACAGATTCAAGAAGCGGCAATTGAAGCGATAGAAACACTCAATGATTTATTAGCGGATTAAACTAACTCAGTCACCGTTAAGCGATAACTTTAATAATGAAGTATCAATCGGGAATGGCAGCTCAGCATGAAAAGAAAAACGGGCTCGAAGCTTTTCAAATTGATGCTCATATTCTTTTTCATAAAAAACAATTACTTTTACATCTTTCATTCGCTGCGTGACAGCCATTAATGTTTCTAAACTACTGGTTCGATCGCGAAAATCAGATTGAAAATTAAATTCCGCGACAATAGTGTCAAACTCTTTTTGTTTCAGACTTCGCAATGCTTTACGCATACTGGTGACGGTTTCAGACTGGTATCCACACTCCGCATATAATTGCGAAAAATCAGGGTAGCCACCCAGCTCACTAATAGCTAATAACAACTTATTCATCGTTAAGTTAATACACTCTTGCTCTATGGCTAATCAAATACCTTAGCACGAATATTTTCTCAAATTGCCCTTGAATTTATTGTAACACGGCACCAGACTCTATATCCTAGCGAGCTCAAAAGAGTCCCAATATATTGAATTTTACCCCTTAGCAGGAGCCATGTTATGCCTTATTTTGTTTACAAAATTGCCCCGGGTATCAGCAAGATAGTTAAAAATCTTGAGCCCCTTGACGAATTCGAGAAGTTCAAAGATGCCAAGAATTTTGCAAAAGAAAAACGTAAGCAAGAAAATCCCGAAGATGGCAACACCTATAAAGTTATTTTTGCAGAAAATGCGATTGATGCAGAAGAAAAGCTACAGGAACAACGCGAAGAAACCATTTTACGTGAGTGGGAAAAATAAGCCAAAGCTGGTTTAGTCTTTTTACAATGGATGAAGATAAATACAGAGAAACTTACCGTACCGTAAATCCATTACAGTGCCCTTTCGAAAAAACACTCAATTCACGTCGCTGCCAGTGTAGCAAAATGGAAAAAATTCACCTCGCGGACAGGGAATGCGTAGGCTGCCTGGATAAACAAGCCTGGGAAAATTGCCGTGACTTTTTAGAGCTACTACGACCCAGTGCAAAATTCGCACTGAAAATGACCGAGGTAGAAGAGCCATTACCGCATGGCAAAGAAATTAAAGTACAAAGTGGCAGTATTTTTGGTTTGAGTAAATTATTTAACCCTGAAGACAATGGCAAGCCTGATATCTATTTGCTGCTACAACAAGCTCTCGCTAAATATGAATTGTTCAAAAACTTACCGCTTGATCAGTTAATGCCATCTATCGTTAATTTCAAAGCGCGTGAATCGCGCCGTGATAAAAAGAAATAGGATTTATAAAACCTGTAGCACCAGATTTTATCTAAAGTCTCACTTATCGCTATGCCAGTCGTAGGAACAATCGAGATGCTTTCTGATCTCTACAATCCCTTTCAACCCATTTTCGACAATGATTTGTAGAGGAATTTGATTATTCAGTTTCTTGCTTCTTTGCCGGATCCAAATTTTGCCCATTTGTGGATTATGAGGGTACGAGGTTCGTAAAGCCTCCATGATGCCGACAATATGCTCTAACCTTTCTTCTACTTCAGGCGTAATTGGGAAAGCCGTGTTTTCACGATAACGGCGCAAAGCGCGAGTTGGGGTTTTTTCAGGTAATGCTAACAATGAAATAATCTCCGCAGATGACATACCCCAGCTATCCACTATTTCCATAATACGAACAGTTAAAGCCACCTGTTCCGCCTGTGATAAATCATTCATTGCAAACCTCAAACCTAATAAACCTACAAACTACCCGAAAATTATTTTCTGGTATCGAATAAAGCGGTTCTTATTGTACAATATCCACCTGTTTTTTACTGTGAATACTTGGGGTAATAACGTGTCAGAAGCGCAAAAAATTGCAAATTTAAGTGATGTGAAACCGGGGAAAATGTTTCGGGCAACAATTGATGGTCAGGCCATTTTACTCGCAAACATCGATTCAGAAATTTTTGCAATTGATGACATGTGTACCCATGAAGATGCATCGCTCTACCGCGGCGCTTTAAAAGGCCACTGTGTTGAATGCCCGTTACATGGCAGTCATTTTGATTTCAGAACAGGGAAACCGGATGGCAACCCGGCAACTGAAGCGGTTAAGACTTACAGCGTTGAAATAAGGGATGATGAAATATTTATTTGCCTGTAATTAATAGATGCGAAGAAAATGCATAGTCATGATCACTGGGAATAGAATTTTCGTTAAAGCGAATATATTGCTCGAACATACTCTTCTTATTGTCATCCTGGCTCATTACATTTTTTAACGCATCAAAATGCTTCCGATCCAGTTTAACTTCCCGGTTACGGCAACAGATATCTTCACAATCTGCGCCAAGACAGGAAAATGAAGAAAAAGATGAAGGGGTTTTATACGAGATTGACATTATAGGTTTGAAGTAAAGGCAACTTTTGAATTCCCTTGCTTTAAGCTGACTGGTTGATTTTTATTTCTATCAATAAAATTGACCAGAACCATTCCACTGAATTTCTTTCCTTTATATAACTCAACCCGAAACAGGCTTTCTTCTTTATCGATTGAAAAACGTGATTTAATTTGTCCCCGCTTAACCAGTATTTTATTTTCATTTGTTACGCCTCGTCTTGCATAACCAATAATATTTACCCGGTAACTATCATCAGCAAGAACACGAAAACTTTTTTCGACAGTTATTTTCCCACCAATGTCGACTGTTTGATTTTTCCCATCTGCCTGTATATTGATTTTATCCAGACTATAATCATAATCAAAGTATTGAGGATTAAGCGAGGTAACATAGCGGTTACCATACCTGACTCGTAGTGTTTTATTCTTGCCAATAACCGCGATTAACGGGTTATTCTTTTTATATTGCAATGATGAATGTTTTTTAAGCGGCACATAATTTAAATATCGACGTGCTTTTTCCACATCCAGGTTAATACGATTGTCATACAGAGATATCTTCAGGTTGTTACCAATTTGCTGAGCGACATTGTTACGTGTTAAATCAAAGTCTCGCTGATATTGTATTCCCAGCTCATTCATAAACCCTTCAACAGCTAACAAATGGTAAAAGGTCCGTTCGTGCGTTAAGAAACTTTTACTGGCTTCAACAGCAAAAGCAGGACGGTCATTTTTTATAGAGAAATAAGTTAAAGATTTCTCCATTTCCACGTCACCTTTCTTGGTCTCTGTATTTTTTACGTAAAAATATTTACTCTTATTAGACAGGCGTTTATTGATGTATTGCTGCACATTAGAAGCAATACCGGACAGGTCTCCATACTTACTGGTATTTAATTTATCCTGGTCAATAATAATGCTTTGCCCCCAACGGTTAGGGTTATGCATTTTATTGATATATTTTTTCTTATAAAAACCACTACCGTCATGCAAGTTCAATACGATATCAATATTATCATTTAACATGATTTTTTTGATTTTTTGTACTTCAGCATATTCAGGGTCTTTTTCTGACAGTACATTAAACTTACGATTCATATCACCATGAATACCACGGCTACGCTTGATAATACTTTTAAAGTTCAGGTTAGGTACAACCCAGAGATTACCGTGTTTCACTTTATAATTTGTTACCAGCATTGATGCCGCGGTAAAACCACCAGGCTCATCTCCCTGAATACCGCCAATAACCAGTAATGTCGGACCTGTCGAACTTGAAGAAATTTTATGTAATGAAAAGTGAAGTGGTTCAGCCATAAGTTGCTGAGCAAAAGAGAAAACCATAAATAAAAGGCAGGCTCTTGTTTTCAACTTACACCACCTTTATATGCCAGGGTTCATAACGCACCCCAACCTGGTTATCAATCGTATAACGAAGATCAACGTACTTTAAGTCAATAAGTCTTTTATATTCATCTGTCTCAGAAAAACGTGAAGTAAAATTAAGTTTGCCAAAACCTTTTTTGCCTACATCAAAATCACCAATTCCATGATATGAATGTCCAGGTGGTGCTAATGAACGTGATGCCAGGGAAAGATTACCATTACTGGCCTCTAACTTTGCCAGGAACAATTGCAGTTGTTTAACGACACTCCTGACTCCGGAAGTTAAAATCAGGTTAGGGCCAACGTCTTTTTTCAGTTGTTTAAACTTTGCTAAAGCTTCTCCCTGAAAAAGATAGTGTCCACTTCCGGCAATTTTTATAGTTTCTTTCTTATTGATTCTTGAGGTTAAATCTTTAATGACCTTGTTGCCGAAAAATCCATACTCATTAGCATCATAAAAGAAGATTTCATCGATTAAGGCAAGTTCAGCTTGGGTAAAACGGCCAATTTTTGGAAAGCGATGCGCATAAAGAAGCATGTCATCAAAACTGACCAGGTTAAAATTCCCATAACCAATAACTTTTTTAACCCGCAAAATTCTGTTTAACGTTGTTTTAAAAACAAGCTGTTTTTCAGCCGACAAATATAGGTCATCCCTGAACACGCTGTTAAAGTGTTTTACCTTATGCAGGTTGTCACGTACTGCCGATTCATTTTCAATAGGATTAAGCAGAGCTTTTTGCTCGGAGTTTATAGCCGTAACTTCTTTAGCATCCTTTTTTTTACTTGGCGAAACTAAGGCTATGACCGTAGCAGCAGCAAGAATACCAGCGGCGCCGGTTTTCAATAATCGCCTTCGTTTAAAATTTAAATCCATATTCAATACCAAATTATCACTTACATCTTATAGGGTATTATGAGTCTAATATAAATTAATTTCTGTTACTGTGGTGCAAATACCTATTTTAGTATTACACTTAATTTTATATGTTTAACTATCTCACAGATAGCTAGTCTTAACCAGATAATGAGATATGTCATACACGCTTATTCAACAATTAAATGATCAATTTGCGCATCTCAAATTTACCGGACCATTTAATGGCAAAATGGTAACCTGGGATACTCATTTTTTTACCCTGGATGCTTACCTTGATCAGGAAAATACGCAGAAAGCGATGCCAAAACAGGTTATTGATATTCAGCCGCTTGCAGCGGACACCATGAAACTAACGGTGGCTCTAAATATTAATGAAATTAATAAACCTAATATAGAAAAAATGATGATCATGATTAAACAATACAAAAATTTAACCATTGGCCGCCATGAATATGGCTAATCTTTAATCACAGTTAATATAAAGGTTCTGACATTATGCCTAGACTTGTTTCACTCTCACGTGCAGCAAAACTCGTTGGAATAACCCGTGGAGCATTGCAAAAAAAAATTCATGACCGGGAGCTGGAAAGCTTTGAAGGCCAGGTAAAGCTGGATGATATAGAACGCATATTTCCTGATGCTGTGTTAGAAGATAACCATATCATTGAAGATCTGGAAAAAATTGTTGAAAAAGCGCTTAAAAAAGCACGTGGCGAAAAACTGGCCAAACTTCTTGCTCCTGATACTCACACCTTAGCGGCACGGCTACAAAATGTTACTAAAGATCATGCCAGTACCAAGACACAAATCAATAAATTTAAAGAGCTGTTAACAGAGACACAATCAAAAATACTAGAGCTGTCTAAAACGTCCAGCACACCAGAACGTTTTACAGAGCTGAGTAACTGGATAAACGATTCGATTGGGAAAATTCAAACACCTGACGTAGAACCCACATCCATATTAAAAAAAGATACTGTTTTGCGGGTAATGGCAGCCCAGGTCCATATTACAAATACCGGTCATGAATTTTTTGTCGATGGCAGTAACAGTATTCTTGAAGCGGGTTTAAGTGCTGGTTTAGCTTTAAATTATGGCTGCAGTAATGGTAACTGTGGAAAGTGTAAGGCTAAGTTAATCTCTGGTGAAATCAAAAAAATCAAACCACATGATTTTGTTTTTTCCGAAGCTGAAAAGGCACAAAATTATTTCTTATGTTGCTCTAATACTGCTATTACCGAAATAGAAATAGAGGCGGATGAAGCCGGTAGTGAAAAAGATATTCCACAACAAAATATCCCGGCTAAAGTTAAAAAAATTGATAAAAATTCTGATGATGTTCTCATCTTAAATTTAAAAACACCTCGCACTAAACGCTTACGTTTCCTTGCCGGGCAAAATGTAGAACTGAGTCATGGCGATATCCCGCCTTTGGAAATTCCAATTGCAAGTTGTCCTTGTGATGATATGAATATTCAATTTCATGTCCCCTATGATGATTCTAATCCCTTCATCAAGTATGTTTCTGAGACACTAAGTAATTCTGACTCTGTCCACATCAATGGACCAAAAGGCTCTTTTGTACTTGATGAAAATTCAAATAACGCCGTTATATTTATTGCTTTTGATACTGGGTTTGCGCCAATCAAGAGCCTGATTGAACATGCGGTTACTTTAGAGCACGCTGAATTTATCCAGCTCTATTGGTTACACAAAAATGAAACACCTTATATGCACAATCAATGTCGCGCCTGGGAAGATGCACTGGATAATTTTAAATATCAACATCAACAGCTTGATATGACAGATATTCAGCAACTGGAAAGTAAACTTGAACCCGTGATGAAGGAATACCCGGATTTATCGAATAAAAATATCTATATCTGTGGTGCAGAAAAAATGGCCAATAAAACTCAGGAAATTTTACTTGGCCATAATGCAAATAGTGATAACCTGAAAATTCAGGTTATCTGAGTCAGTTCTGATTATTTTTCTTCGTCTTCACCAATCCAGCCTTCTAAGGCATTCATTATTTTTCTGGCCTGATCTTTACTGGAAATATTAAATTTTGATTTAAATTGATACTGACCGTTACGCTTCTGATAACGACGAATACTGTATTTGTCTGGTCCCCACTCACCTTTGGTTCTGTTTAAGTCCTGGTATTTAAAGATAATTGTTGACCAGGCACCGCGAGTTAAAATCACTTTATCCAATTCTCTGGACACCAACTCACCACCGTCTTCATAATTTACTGTAAGTTCGTCAATCTCAGATGACATAAGAATTGCTCCTAAAAATATTCATAATTAAGTACAATTATAACTGAAAATAGTTCTTCACAACAGATTTCAAATTATTGAATATGCTTACAAAACAACAACAACGCGCATTATCACTGTCTATTCTTATCGCAGCTGGATTCTATTTATTTTTTATCGTTAGTTCAGATACAGATAAAATACTTAATGCGGTAAAACAAATCACCATCACAGACTGGATTGTCATTCTATTATGCTCCTTTCTTAATTACTTATTGCGCTTTGTCAGGTGGAATAGCTATATACGTTCATTTGAGCATGTTATACCTTTGAAACGCCACTTTGCCTATTATCTCGCTGGTTTAGCTTTAACCACCACCCCCGCCAAAGCGGGAGAAACGATTCGATCTGTGTATCTGCAACCTTACCAGGTAAAGATCTCTGAAAGCCTTGCCTGTTTTTTTACTGAGCGCTTACTTGATGTCACGGTTATGGTATTCCTTGCATCTTTCCTTTTTTTTACTTTTCCCGACCTGAATAAAAGTTACGCTTACTTTATTATTAGTTTGTTAGTTGTATTATTAATAGCATTACCTTTATTAAGTACCGCTCTGCCACAATCTTTTTTACAATTCATCATCAATAAAATTAAACATCATAAAATCTCCAGCATCTTAACTCACTTACAATCACTACTACGATCAGCGCATAACCTGCTGACGGCTAAAATGTTATCCCGGGGACTCGCAATTGGGCTAATTGCATGGTTATTAAATGGTTTTGTATTTTATCTTATTTTAGTAAAAGTCGGCTTCCCCGTAGCGCTCCCCCTCGCTCTTACTATATATGCTATAAGTATATTAGCCGGGGCAGCTTCGTTTATCCCCGGAGGTATTGGCGCTACTGAAGCAGTGATGGCATTAATGTTACTTTCTATAAACAGTGAACCTCATATCGCTATCGCGGTACCAATAATGACTCGACTCGCCACACTCTGGTTTGCTGTTTGCATAGGTTTACTTGCAAATGCTTACTTGAGTGTAAACAATAGCCAGAAAACACAAACAGAGAAATAATTTTATGCGCATACTACATACTATGATTCGGGTTGTTGACCTGGATAAGTCAATAAAATTTTATACTGAAATACTCGGCATGAAATTAATACGACAAAAAGACTACCCGGATGGAAAATTTACTTTAGCTTTCGTCGGCTATGGCAGTGAAGCTGATGAGTCCGTTATTGAACTCACCCACAACTGGGATACTTCAGAATATGATATGGGTAATGCCTTTGGTCATATTGCTATAGAAGTTGATGATGTCTACAAAGCCTGCGAATCTATGAAACTAAATGGTGGAAAAATAATACGTGATGCAGGTCCAATGAATGCCGGTACAACCATTATCGCATTCGTGGAAGATCCTGATGGATACCAGATAGAATTAATTGGTAAGAAGCATTAATCGCCTGGCATGTTAATTATTGTAAAATAGTCGTACATCAACTATAAAAGCAATACATCGTGTTGAATAAAGGTTATAAAGGTATAGTCGAAAAAAATTAAGTATTAAAGAAATTATCTTTATCTTATGTTCTGAATATATGGAGTATGTCAGCCAATGAAAGCATCCGATCTATTTGTTAAATGTCTGGAAGAAGAAGGTATTGAATATATTTTTGGCGTCCCCGGTGAAGAAAATGCAGACTTCATGATTTCACTTGAGAAATCAAAACAAATTAAATTCATCCTTACCCGGCATGAACAAGGTGCCGCTTTTATGGCCGAAGTGTATGGTCGTTTAACCGGTAACCCTGCTGGTTGTCTGGGTACATTAGGGCCCGGGGCAACAAACCTTATTACTGGTGTGGCTGATTCAAATATGGATCGTTCTCCAATGTTAGTACTCACCGGGCAAGGTGCATCTACTCGTTTACATAAAGAATCACACCAAATCATGGATGTGATTAAAATGTTTGAACCTGTAACTAAATGGACACAAACTATTTTACATCCCAATAGTATTCCGGAGATTATCCGCAAAGCTGTCAGGTTAGCAAGAACAGAAAAGCCCGGTGCCTGCCATATTGAATTGCCAGAAGACATCGCAAAACTGGAAACAGATGCTACACCACTTAATCCGCTTCGTTTTCGTCGTCCTGTTGCTGACGACAAAATACTTAACCAGGCCGTCGATCAAATATTAAAAGCCAAACGCCCTATTATTATTGCCGGTAATGGTTGTATTCGTAAACGCGCAAGTAAGCAGCTACGGGTGTTATGTGAAAAAACAGGGATCGGTGTCATCAGTACCTTTATGGCAAAAGGCTGCGTTGATATGGATGCAGACTATTGCCTGTTTACCATTGGGCTGCAGGCTAAAGATGTGATTGCCTGTGCACTGGATCACGCCGATTTAATTATCACGCTTGGTTATGACATGGTGGAATACCATCCTACCTTATGGAATCAACATAAAAACAAGAACATTATTCACATTGATTTCTTGCCAACTGAAATTGACGAGTATTACCACCCCGAAACTGAGGTAGTTGGTGATTTAGCTCATACTTTGTGGATGATCAATGAGCGTTTCGACGAGATTGATGACTTTGGTTTTGATTTTAGTCAACAGTTAGCCACTCGTGAAACCATGCTGAAAGACTTAAATACTCACAGTAAAGATGAAACAGAAGGTTTAATTCGTCCACAAAAAGTATTATGGGATGTCCGACAGGCAATGGGCGAAAACGATATCTTATTATCAGATGTCGGTGCGCATAAAATGTGGATCGCGCGTCACTACCAGTGCCATCAACCTAACACCTGTCTTATTCCAAATGGTTTTTGCTCTATGGGCTTTGCCCTACCCGGCGCTATTGCGGCCAGTATTGTACACCCTGACAGAAAAATTCTTTCTATTTGTGGTGATGCCGGCTTCATGATGAATGTCCAGGAAATGGAAACTGCAAAACGGTTAAATTCAAACATCGTGGTCATGGTCTGGGAAGATAATAGTTATGGCCTTATTGCCTGGAAACAGGAAAATGAATTCGGTCACCATACCGATTTATCTTTTGGTAACCCTGACTGGTTAGAGCTTGCAAGCGCCTTTGGTTGGTCAGGCCATATGGTCAATAACAGCAGTGACTTACAAGCTGAACTCAGTTCAGCATTTAATGAGCAAGGTCCAAGCTTAGTGGTTGTACCTATTGATTATCGTGAAAACATGATACTCACTAAACGCCTGGGTGATATTGCTTGTCCAATATAAACATAATAATTTCAATAAAGGAGTTATGATTTGAGCAATCACTATCCACTTATGATCGCTGCTCTTGAAGTTAAAGACAGGGATAAAATTTCCGTTACCGCACCTTTTGATGATTCAGAAATCGCGACATTAGATGCCGCAAGCTCAGCAGATGTTGAAAAGGCCTTAACTACCGCAAATGAATTATTTAGTAACAAATCAAAATGGTTATCTGCCAGTCAACGTATTGAAATACTAAATAAAACAGCAACACTCATGCGCGAACAATTCGATGAACTTGTTGTCGTTGCAGCAAGTGAAGGCGGTAAACCTCTGATTGATTCTCGTGTTGAAGTAGAGCGTGCGATTGATGGTGTATTAAATTGCGTAGAATGCATTCGCACTGACCATGGTAGTGAAATTCCAATGGGGATTAACCCTGCTTCTGAAAAACACATGGCATTTACTCGTAGTGAACCGATAGGTGTCGTGGTCGCTATCAGCGCCTTTAATCATCCTTTAAACTTAATTATTCACCAGGTAGGTCCTGCTATTGCTACCGGTTGCCCGGTTATTATTAAACCGGCTGAAGACACACCATTATCTTGTTATCGTTTTATCTCAATTCTGCGTCAAGCCGGGTTACCTGAAGAATGGTGCCAGGCGCTGGTTGTTTCTGATCTTGATGTAGCAACACAACTTGTTACTGATGCTCGTGTTGGATTTTTTAGTTTTATAGGTAGCGCCAATGTCGGCTGGATGTTGCGTAGTAAACTGGCAGCCGGAACCCGATGCGCGCTGGAACATGGTGGTGCTGCACCGGTAATTATTGAAGCGGATGCTGACCTGGTAGAAACCCTGCCGGCAATAGCTAAAGGCGGCTTCTATCATGGCGGCCAGGTCTGTGTTTCTGTACAACGCGTTTTTTGCCACAAGAGCGTTATAAACGTTATCGCATCAAACCTGGTTAAAATAGCCAACAAATTAATCGTCGGCGACCCAACCAAAGAAGAAACTGAAGTGGGCCCCTTGATTCGTCAACCTGAAATCGAGCGAGTGAATAAGTGGGTGAATGATGCGATTAAGGAAGGAGCAGAATTATTGTGCGGTGGTAAAGCGGAGAAAAATTGTTATTTACCAACGGTACTGCTTAACCCATCTAAAAACTCAATGGTATCAACAAGCGAAATTTTTGGGCCGGTAATATGTTTATACAGTTATGATCATATTGATGATGCAATTAAACAAGCCAATTCACTTCCCGTTGCCTTCCAGGCCAGTATTTTCACTAAAAATATTGATAATGCTTTACATGCTTATAAACAACTCGATGCCAGTGCAGTAATGATAAATGATCATACCGCTTTTCGTGTAGACTGGATGCCATTTGCCGGCTTACGCCATTCAGGCTTAGGCGTTGGTGGTATACCGCATACTTATCATGATATGCAGATTAAGAAAATGATGGTGTTAAAATCGAATAAAATATAACTGTATCTAAAAATTTATTGTCATTGCGAGCAAAGCGCGGCAATCTTTTTCTGTTTATGCGCCACATCGGTTTACCCCTTCAATCATTGAAAACAATATTAATTTTGAAGACTTGTGGCATTCAAACCAGAAACTAGCTTTATCAAGCCTCTCGCATATCGCTTACTTTCACGAATCAGAACTTAAAGCCTTTACTAAACAACTGGGAGCAAGCGATACTTTTTACTATGATCATAAAGGTGCACAGGCATTTTTATCCAGCTGGGATGATAAAGCGATCCTAACTTTTAGAGGAACACAGCCTATTGAAGGTGTAGGCAAGCATCATCGCCACCTGGGGTTCTTTCGTAAACTTCGTATAAAATACTTGTGGCATTTGCCCCTTGATCCACTTTCACTTATTTATCTTAATAATGATATTCTGGCTGATTTAAAATTTATACCCATGCCATTCGATGGGATGAACAATGTGTATGTACATAGTGGCTTTCTTGGCGAATTAAATAAAATTTGGCCTGAAATAAAAATTAACATAGAACAAGATGTGAGTAATTTACCGCTCTATGTCACCGGCCATAGCCTGGGTGGTGCAATGGCGACCCTGGCGGGCATGCGCCATCCTTTTGAAAAAGTCACTACCTTTGGTGAACCACGAGTGGGAATGCATATCGAGCGAGCGTTTAAGTCAAGCACTCATACTCGTTATGTTAACGGTGATGATCCGGTGACTAAACTGCCACCAGAATTATTATTTGGTTATGATCACCATGGCAACCCTGTTCACATTGCTGACCATAATGGTGAAACAGATTTTCGTTACGATCATTCCATTGTGTATTATTCAGAAAATCTTTTATAACCTGGTGAGATCTCATTCATACTCATTGTATTTCTTTGAGCTACCTTTGACTTTATCAACCGGGTACTTATTTTCATTGATTTCTATTTTTTCATCGACATAGTGAGGTAAATCAATCTCAAGTTTGCTTGCCAGGCGGGTTAAATAAATATAAATATCTGCCATTTCAAAGGCGACTTCATCCAGTTTTTCTTTACTGAGATTATGACTTTGTTCTTCAGTTAACCACTGAAAGTGTTCCGTAAGCTCAGCCGCTTCAACACTCAATGCCATGACCAGGTTTTTTGGTGCATGAAACTGATCCCAGTCACGATCCATTGCAAATTTGACCAGGCGTTGAGATAGTTTTTCAAAATATTCGTTGGACATAATATTCTCAAATTTAATGGAAGACTGGATCAATTTTACCACAAGAAAATTACTACATGGACACAGGCAACAGGCAAAAAAAAGCCCGGATTTATCCGGGCTTTAGAATTTGATACAACTTAATGTAACTGCATGGTCATACCAGCTTCATGAATATGCTTATTTAGCTTTAAACAAAACCAGTCTTCTTTATTAATTAATTTAGTTGTTCCATCAAGGTACTGAATTAAAATTCGGTGCAACTTATCTTCAGAAAACATAAGCAACTTTACCTTAATTAATTGCCCGGTCAGGTTAACAAACCATGCGCCAACAGTCGGATCTTGTACACGAAACATAGCAAACTCTCTTACTATCTTAGAATATCTTCACCCGAGTAAAAACACGCTGTTCTCACTCGACCCTTACCCCAAATCAGTCCTAATTCTAACAAAATATGTACGCCAATAAACGAGAAATGTCACAAATTGTAACATAATTTTTTAAGTTATTGATTTAAAAAGAAATTATTATTATATCATTCAAGCTTACTCGCTGAGTCGCCGCCTATTCAACTAAAAATCAACGATTAATTCCCACCATTATCGATAGCAATTAGTGCACAGCCCTAACAAGTTTTCCACCATAGTTAGGACGATAAGCTATTATTCACGACAAACCGATACATGAACGTGAACCAGCTCACGCTTAATAGAGAAAAAGCGCTCTCTAAATCAGAGAAGCAAAAAAAAACCGGACTGTTTTAGCTATCCGGTTTTTTAATCGAGTAAATTAATATTTACTCATCAGTAACACATCCATGTGAGGCATCTTTAACTGATTTGATAAATTTATACAGCGTCCCACGTGTGGCTTTATAAGGTGGCATAACCCAGGCCGCTTTACGCTTAGCTAGTTCATCATCACTTAAATCGACGGATAAACTGTTGGTGTTGGCATCAACGGTAATTACGTCACCATTTTTTACCAGGCCAATGGGCCCACCTTCCTGAGCTTCTGGTACAACATGACCAATAATGAAACCATGAGAACCGCCAGAGAAACGACCATCGGTAATCATCGCGACATCTGAACCTAAGCCGGCACCCATAATGGCCGAGGTTGGCGTTAACATTTCTGGCATACCCGGTCCGCCTTTTGGTCCTTCGTAGCGAATAACTATCACGTCACCTTTTTGGATTTCATTGTTCTCTAATCCTTTTAACATGTCTTCTTCACAGTCATAAACACGGGCTGGACCAGTAAAGACTAAACCTTCTTTACCGGTAATTTTTGCAACGGCACCACCCGGGGCAAAGTTACCTTTTAAAATACGGATGTGACCCGAATCTTTAATCGGTTTTTCCAGTGGAGTAATAATGTCCTGACCTTCTTTTAAACCCGGTACGTCAGCTAAGTTTTCAGCCACCGTTTTACCGGTTACGGTCATACAGTCTCCATTAATGAGTCCCGCTTCAAGCAAATACTTCATGACTGCGGGAATACCACCCACATCATGTAAATCTTCCATCACGTATTTACCACTTGGTTTAAGATCGGCAATGAAGGGAATACGGTCACTGACACTTTGGAAATCTTCAATTTTGAGTTCAATATCAACCGCTCTCGCCATTGCCAGTATATGTAGTACCGCATTGGTTGAACCGCCGAGGGCCATAATAATAACCATGGCATTTTCAAAGGCTTCTCGTGTCATAATGTCACGCGGTTTAATATCTTTTTCTAACAGGTTAAGTACCGCTTCACCGGCACGTAAACATTCATCAACCTTGTCCGGATCAGTGGCCGGTGTACATGAACTATAAGGCAGCGCCATACCCATCGCTTCAATCGCGGATGCCATGGTATTGGCGGTATACATACCACCACAGGCACCAGCGCCTGGGCAAGAATGCTTAACAATATCAACACGTTCTTCTTCTTCAATTTTTCCGGCAATAAATTCACCGTAGCTTTGGAACGCCGAAACAATATCTAAACTTTTGCCATGTGATTTTCCCGCACGAATGGTTCCACCGTAAACCATGAGCGAAGGGCGATTTAAACGCCCCATCGCAATCAGTACACCCGGCATGTTTTTATCACAGCCAGGAATGGAAACATTGGCGTCATACCATTGCGCACCCATTACTGTTTCAACTGAATCAGCAATAACCTCACGCGATTGCAGCGAGTAACTCATACCATCGGTACCCATCGATATACCATCACTGACACCAACGGTATTAAAGCGCATACCAACCATACCGGCTTTTTCTACCCCTTCTTTAACCTTGGCGGCTAAATCATTCAGGTGCATATTACAGGTGTTACCTTCCCACCAGACGCTAGAAATCCCAACTTCAGGTTTCTTCATATCTTCTTCGGTCATACCTGTGCCATACAGCATGGCTTGAGATGCCCCTTGTGATTTTGGCTCAGTAATGCGTTTACTGAATTTATTCAAATTATCACTCTTGTTACTCATGAAACTCTCCGTTGCAATTTCTAATCATTCTTAATAAGATATACATATTAAACTATTGATTTGTAAGGGAATTGTTGATTTCCATACAAAAAATGAATTAAATCCGATCTAGATCAGGTTTCGGCAAATAAAGTCGGCTATTATAAGGCAAAGTTGGCAAATAACTGAATCAAACATCAAAATTCATGCAGTTTGACCGATAATTATAATAAATATTCGATTGTTAAGGTGGTTCTTTTGCGTTTATTAGCCAAACACTGGGTGAAAGTATCAATAGCGGGTAGCCTATTAATACTCGGTAGTTCATCTACGTCTGTTGCGCTGACTCTTGCAAACTTACCACCTCAGTTAGAAACCGACTCAAGTACCGCGCAGAAGAAGCCAGGCCAATTAGCCAAGCAACGACAACTTTTTCTGCAGGCAGAAACGGCTTTAAAAAAGGGACATTTTTCTACTTATAGAAAATTAGAACATCGGCTAAATGATTATCCCCTCTATCCTTATCTGCGCTACATGGAACTCAAACGTAATATCAAAAATACTTCCAGTCAGAAAATTCAGAATTTTTTACAGACTTACCACAACACGCCACTGGCAAATAAACTCTATAGGAGGTGGATTAACTCACTGGCGCGTACAGGAAAATCAAATGCTTTAATTCAGTACTTCCGCCCTACGCAAAATACTCGTCTTCTCTGTCACTATGCCAAGGCATTACATCAGGTTGGTAAAAAAGGTACCGCTTTTTCTCTTATGGGTGAGCTATGGCAAACAGGTAACTCATTACCTAAGAGTTGCGATGCTATTTTAAAAAAATGGCGTGAAGCCGGTTACCTGACACCGACTCGGCTATGGGCACGGATCCACCTGGTAATGAATAAAGGCAAACGCCGCCTCGCGACCTACCTTGGTAAATCGTTACCAAATAAAGACCGTTTCTGGCTATCGCTATGGAAAAAAGTACAGCGCAACCCGGAGTATGTGCTTAAGGCCGAGCAACATTTTAAGGATCAACACTCGCCGATTATGCACTGGATACTGGTGGACGGCATGACTCGACTGTCACGTCGTAAACCGTTAATGGCTGCAGACTACTGGCAGGAAATTCGTGATAAGTATCATTTTAATGCGGAAGAAAAAGAACGTATTCAACGTCGCCTGGCACTCTCATTAGCGCGTGCCGCCACACCGCTGAGCCGTGATACATTGAAAAAATTAAAACTCGATAGCCGTGAGGAAAGTGTCATCACTCCACATATACTTTCTGCGATTAGCGACAAAGACTGGGAAGGTGCACTGTCCTGGTTAAACACTTTAAACAGTAATGAGCGTAACAGTGAACGTTGGCATTACTGGCGCGCACGTACCTTAGAGGAAATGGGGCGACTCGATGAAGCACGTTCACTCTATTTACAAATCACTGACAACCGTTCTTATTATAGTTTCTTAGCCGCTGATCGTATTGGTGATCGTTATCAAATGACTCACCGTCCAATTAAGACACCCGCGGCAGAACTCACCAAGTTACAACACATTCCCGCTGTTGCACGTGCCGGCGAGCTCTACCAGCTTAAGCGCATTGTTGATGCCCGACGTGAATGGCACTTTGCTATTCAACGTATGGATAAAAAGCAATTACTCATCGCAGCCCAACTAGCGAATAAATGGGGCTGGCATGATCGCAGTATTATTACCCTGGCGTTAGCTCAGTACTGGGATGATCTTGAATTACGCTTCCCACTGGCCCATAAAAAATACATTGAAAGACAAGCCAAACACGAAGAGATTAATCCCGCCTGGGCCTTTGCGGTTATTCGCCAGGAAAGTGCCTTTACCCAGGATGCCCGCTCAACCGCCGGAGCGCTCGGTTTGATGCAACTTATGCCACGTACTGCACAACAGGTTGCCCGTTCTCTACGCATTAAACGGCCAAACCGCCGCGATTTACTCAAAAGTAATATCAACATTAAGCTCGGCGTTCGTTATTTAAGAAAACTTCAGGAGCGCTTCAACGGTAACTCCATTCTTGCCACCGCCTCCTATAATGCGGGTCCATGGCGGGTTAAAGGCTGGATGCCAAAAGAAGAAGCTCAAAGTGCTGATCTATGGATTGAAAATGTGCCTTTCACCGAAACACGCAAGTATCTCAAGCGAGTGCTTACTTACACGATAATCTATGAACAGCGGTTAGGTTTAGAAGGTAAACCGTTATTAGAGCGTATGATGCCTATCGCCACACCAGCTAAAAAAATCTGATTTAGATCACACAATAAATTTAAAGACGAGCTGTATCAGGCCGATAAATAGATAGTTAGTCGATTATTCTCTGGAGTCTTACTATGCTGCCTATTTTCCTCACCAGCCTCACCGGTCTTATTCTTTTCGCTATGGGTTATTACTTTGGTCATCAGCTTGGCAGTACTCGCCATATTCGAAAACAATTAGAAAAAGTCAGAACTAATAATCAGCAATAAACATTCAGGTATGCACCTATAATTATTGAGTTCTGACCTGTTAGTTTTACTAATGTTTCCCAGCTGCCAGTTTTACATTACGACGTTCATGAGTAATGTAAGCCTGGATCGCAATCATCTCTGCTGAATCAGCCTTTAGATCCTTACCTTCTAACGGGTTACGAATACACCAGTTAACCATCTCCCACATTGCGGCAACTCGTCCCAGTTGTTTTTGAAATTTGGGATACGTTTCCGGGTGAGTATTAGCACCATTAGGGTGGCACTGGGCACAGACCACACCATTACTTCCCAGTTTTGGATCGGTAAAGACCTTGCGCCCTGCTTTAACAACGGTCATGAACTCTTGTTCCCACAGTTTTAAATCCTGCTTGGTAAACTCATCCGCAAAAGCTGAGGTCGCCAAGGCCATAAACAGTGCCACCGTCATAACAATACAATTTGTTGGTTTCATTTTATTGTTCCTCCCTGATCATTAGTAATGTTTCTGTGGTGGAATACGTTTACCTTTGCCCTGGTATTGCTTGTCCTCGGGTCGTTTACGCCTTTTGTTATAAGACACGCTCCGGGTGTTATTTTCAGGTAACTGGAAATGCATACTGGTATTACCGCTCCAGACATCGATGAACTGCCAGCCGGTGGCATCTCTTTCAAAGAAAGGATCAGCCCGATTCATTTCAACCGTCAGTTTAGGTAAGTGACTTTTTGCTTGACTATAGGTAGAGGGATACGGCCAGGGCCAGGCTGTCGCCATGACTGAATGGAAACTGATATTACCGATCTGGTTATACTGGATCTGGTGCACATGGCCATAAAACACGTTTACTTTTTTGAACGGTTTTAATATCGCCTGGATTTGCTCAGCATCATCGGTCCAGAAATTCCAGCCCTTGTAGATCTTTTGTAAAGGCGAATGGGATAACACCACAAGCGGCGTATTCTTATTCACCTTTGCCAGATCTTTTTTCAGCCAAGCACGTTGTTCAGCACCCACCATGAATGGAGAACCCAGCGGGTTATCTAATCCAGCCATCACCCCCATACGTTCTTCACCACTGGACCACTTGTTAGTCCATTTATCATCAACCAGGATGCTGTTTAAAACAACAAAGTGAACACCCTTGTGATCAAAACTGTACCACTGTGGTCCTAGTTGTGATTCCCAGTACTTACCCAGGTCGAGATAATAATCATGTTCACCCATCACGTATTTAACTTTATGATTACAAGCGGACATAAGCTCGAGGCCATGATCAAGTTCTGCCTTGTTACCTATTTGCGCCAGGTCGCCGCCATAAATAACAAAGTCAGGCTTCGGATCCATCATATTGCATTCAGCAACGGCACGCTTTAGACCGCGATCGAAACTGCGCACAAAGTCGCTGCCTTTAATCTGCTGTATATGGGAGTCCGAAATATAAGCGAAAGTAAAATTTTCTTGTTTGCTTTTACCAAAGGCCACTTCGACCAGGCTAACAGGAAGTACACCACCGGCGATAAGTGCACCTGCACCTTTTAAAAAATTACGACGTTTCATTTTATGACCTCCGTGTTATTCAAATTCAGGACTGGTGAGTGCTTCCATAAAAGCAACCAGATCGTCCATCTGGTCATCACTCAGGTTAAGGGGACGAATACCACCACTTTGGAAATCAAAAATCAGATCATCTTCATTTACGCGGCCCCCATTGTTATAAAACTTCACCACGTCTAGTAGCGACTCAAGACTACCGTCATGCATATAGGGTGCAGTTTTAGCAATATTGCGCAGGGTTGGGGTTTTAAAACTGCCCATGTCACGCCATTGAGTTGATACTGCAAAGCGTCCTAATTCAGATGTGTTTTTGTTTGTCAGCACTTCCACATCAACTTGCGATGTGGTTTTCTTTGCTTTGCTAAAAGCGCTGCCCAGTTGCCTGACATCCTTATTAATGCGTTCAAAACCAATACCGAGATTATGAAAACGACTGTCGGTAAATAAAGCATGGTTTTGTGAAATGGTATGGCAGGAAACGCAGCGACCTTGTTCAAGAAAAATTTTTAAGCCACGTTGCGCGGCCACGCTCATTGCAGACTTGTCGCTACCGTATTGAAAACGATCAAACGGGGAGTTACCGGAAATAATCGTGCGTTCAAAACTGGCAATCGCCTGCTGCACATGTTTCATCTTGATCCGTTTGCCTTTCTTATTAAACGCTTTTTTAAACAGTTTTTTATATTCACTGTCACTGCGTACAATTTTCAAAATCGGTTCGTGGTTGGGTAAGCCCATCTCAACCGGGTTAGTAAATGGCCCGGCCGACTGGCCTTCAAGATCCGGCTCACGCCCATCCCAGAACATGGAATGCAGATACGCCGCGTTCACCACGGTTGGTGCATTGCGGGTCCCAGTTAGTTTATTGATCCCTTCAGAAACCTTTAATGGACTATCGGTAAAGGCTTTCGATTTATCATGACAGGTAGCACAACTGACTTTACCGGTTAAACTGAAGCGTGTGTCATGAAATAACTTGTCACCAAGTTTTATTTTTGCGGGAGTGAGTTTGTTATTTGCAGGCACCGGAACTTCGGGTAAACCAAGTGGTGGTGCAGCAAAAAGGGTGGGGGTCGTGACAGCTAAACAGACTACCCCAAGCATGCTTGCTAGGGTTTTCATAGTTACCTCCATGGCGTGGGCAATATACAACTGGACTCTTGCCCATGTTCTTATTATGTATATTTTTATCTTCCAGACTGATAACTGCTTAGATTTAGTCTAAGTCTAAATGTAGACGATTGTTAACTGTAGTCAATGAATAGTCGGTAATATTTTTAACTATCAGAGAAAATCTTAAGGGAGATCACATAAATATATTTTGCCAAATGGAGCTGTAGGGCAAATCAATGCGGGGGAACGAGCTATGTATAAAAGAATGTCCTATAAATAAAATTAAAACTTCGATTTAGTCGAAATGAGAATATCTTCGTTACTCGGCACCAACAGGTTGGTGGTGTGATCCATATCGTAGCCATAAAAATCTTTTAAGTAGCGAAACACGTGCTTCTTATCAAAATCAAGGTGTGATTCCATTCCTTCAATGACACCACGGGCTATATCTATAGCAGATTTAGGGTCTCGATTAATCGTATAAACCCGGTTATCCAACCTAAAACCGGCTTCTAGCATACGCAACTTAATCACGTCCCATATTTCCTGGCAGGCCGCTTCAGGATTGTTGTCATAATCGAGATTAATAACAATGGCGTAGCTCATAAAAACCCTCTATTTACAATAAAATCAATAGCTTACAAGCAACTCTTGATTAATAATCTAGTTTTGATGTATAACTAATATATATTCATGCAATGATAGTCAACATTAATAATAAAAGAAACTGGCGAGTAATATTCAAAATATCAAAACCTTTCAAATACATTAAAATCAATAACTTACATAATACTCTTTACAATTTACTTTAAGTTGGTTATATTTATTCCATAATTTGGGAGGATATAACAATGAATGAACAAATCACTATTCCTGTCTACGAAGTGCAAGAAGTCAGCTTGGAACAAGCTATTTTGCTCATCGCCTCAGAGCAAGAGAAAGAACAAACAATTTATAAGGAATCTGCTGAGCGAATGCTCAAGCTGTGTGCATAACGGGCGCAAACTGAAACGAGTTCACCCCCGGTCGAGCCATGGTACGACGGTGCCTGGTTCGGCCACCCTTTATTATCTCACCAGCGTAGCTGTAGCTTACAGATTTTAAACAACGAAACTGACGTTGTGAGCTTAGCTAGACGGTGTTATCTGAAAAGCCGAAATTACCTGGTCTTCATATAAAATACGATCTGCGAGAATTTCACCCAGGTTAGATAAATCATTATCCAAGCTTGTGAAGTGATCGCCTTTTCTTTCAGCATCATATTTATCATTAAAATCCAGGAATTGTTCAGTTGTCATAGAGATGTTTGGATAAATTTTTTCTGCAACTGAGCGTACATTTTGTCGACGTTCACTGCCATCTTCTAAAAACCGGTATAATTGAAAATGTGCGCTCGCAGTATAATCCATTAATGTTTCACAAAACTCTTGCAGTACTACCGCAACACCCTCTTCTTCTTGAAAAGGCCGAAGCGCAGCGAGCTCACTATAAAGTGATAAGGTTTCTTTTCTTGCCCCTAATAATGAATCCATTTTTTGCCGTGATTCAACACGAACTTTATTTGCTGCTGTCATATTTATCTCCATACTTTGCTTATTTTATTTAGAAACGTTTAAGCAACATTCTTCTTCTAAGATAACTATCTTATGCCTGAGAAATTATTGCAACACTTCAAATGTAATAAAGTATTGCAAAATAATTACATTACCCTGTAGTAATTACTAACTTAAGTATTTTATTAAATTAGTAAGTCATTTTTCTCTGTCTTCATCATAACTACGTTATAATAAAGCTTATATTTACCGTTTGATAACGGCTCAGATTACCCCTAAGCATTAACAGGTTTTTACATCATGCCATACAGTCCCGAATTACTTTTACCTGCAGGTACTATTCGCAATATGCGTTATGCCTTTGCTTACGGCGCGGATGCTGTTTATGCCGGACAACCGCGGTACAGCCTGCGAGTAAGAAATAATGACTTTACCTTAGAAAACCTGGAAATCGGCATTAATGAAGCACATCAACAAGGTAAAAAATTCTTTGTTGCCAGCAACCTGATGCCGCATAACAGTAAAATTAAAACCTACATGGCAGACATGGCGCCGGTTATCGCCATGAAACCCGACGCTTTAATCATGGCCGATCCTGGTTTGATCATGATGGTCAGGGAGAAATGGCCCGAAGTGCCCATTCATCTTTCGGTGCAGGCCAATACGGTCAATTACGCCGCGGTAAAATTCTGGCAGTCACTGGGGGTGAGCCGAATTATTTTATCGCGCGAACTATCTCTCGATGAAATAGAAGAAATCCGGCAGCAATGTCCCGATATGGAACTGGAAGTTTTTGTCCATGGTGCGCTATGTATTGCCTATTCGGGTCGTTGTTTATTATCCGGTTACTTTAATCACCGCGATCCCAACCAGGGGACCTGCACCAATGCATGTCGTTGGGAATATAAAGTACATAATGCCGATGAAAATGAGACCGGCGATCATGAAAAAATTGAGTTTGATGCCATGTCGGCGATTAATACACCAGAAGCCTTTCCTGAAATTAAAGTGCAACGCCATCCGTTAGCCGACCGTACCTATTTTATTGAAGAGACCAACCGTCCCGGGCAACTCATGCCCATTATGGAAGATGAGCACGGCACCTATATTATGAATTCAAAAGATCTACGTGCCATACAATATATCGAACGCTTAACTAAAATTGGTATTGATTCATTTAAAATTGAAGGCCGGACAAAATCTTATTACTACGTCGCACGCACTGCACAACTTTATCGCCAGGCAATCGAAGATGCGATTGCCGGAAAAGAGTTTGATGCTAACCTGTTTGGTAAACTCGAAGGTCTCGCCAACCGTGGCTATACCGAAGGTTTTTACGACCGCCACCCAAAACAGGATTATCAAAATTACCTGACCGGGCACTCCATCAGTAATCAACAAAAATTTGTAGGTGAAATTAAAGATTACGATAATGACAAAGGATTAGCTGAAGTTCTGGTTAAAAATAAATTTGCAGTCGGTGATTCCCTGGAAATCATCTCACCGCATGGCAATCAAACCATCACTCTGCAACACATGGAGAGTTTAAAAGGCGAAGAAATGCAGGAAGCGCCCGGCGGTGGTTATGAAATTCGCATCCCCCTGCCCCAGGCAAATTATGAGCAAAGCCTGATTGCGGTAAACCTATAAAGGTTTAAAGAATAAGGTCGATATACTTACTATATGGACTTTATTACTCCCAACTCACTTTATCTTTGTATTGACCAGGGTGGTCACGCCAGTCGCGCTATCGTATTTAATCAACGGGGTGAAATGGTTTGCAGTGCATACAGTGAAGTTAAAACTGAACACCCCGCGAAAAATTTTGTTGAACTCAATGCCAGCGACGTTATTGACTCGATCAACGCTTCAATAAATCAAGCATTACAACAACTTGGCGATAAAAAAAAGCATATTGTTTATGCCGGGCTCGCAACCCAGCGTTCGAATGTTGTGTGTTGGAATAAAAAAACAGGCGAAGCCCTGTCACCTGTTATCAGCTGGCAGGATCGTCGCAACACCGAATGGCTACAACAGTTTAATGAACACAACGAAAGTATCCATAAAAAAACCGGCTTATTCTTGTCACCGCATTACGGCGCCAGTAAATTACGCTGGTGCCTGGACAATATTCCACAAGTCAAAGAAGCATTAAATAACAACACCCTGGTCTTTGGTCCCATGGCCAGTTTCATCACTTTCAACCTGGTTAAAGAAAAATTTCTGTTAGCCGATCCGGTTAATGCTTCACGTACCCAGTTATGGAGCCTGCGAACACATAGCTGGGATGAGGAGCTGCTTGAGCTGTTTGGTATCCCTTTATCTGCCTTACCACACTGTGTCCCTTCAGTGCATCACTATGGAACCATTGAACTTGATGATCTAAACATTCCATTACGCCTTGTTACCGGAGATCAATCAGCCGCAATGTACGCCTATGGTCATCTGCAACCCGATACCGCTTATGTCAATACAGGTACCGGCGCCTTTGTCTCCCGCTCCTCCGGTCCACTTGCATTGTATAGTCGACGCTTACTGACCAGCTTAATTTTTCGTGATAGTGAACTTCATAACCAGAGCCAAAATCATTTTGTCCTTGAAGGCACAGTCAATGGTGCAGGTAGTGCATTAGATTGGCTGGGAGAACAATATCCTGACACCAATATTTATAGCAACCTGTCGGACTGGCTAGAAGAAGTTGAAACACCACCACTTTTTTTAAACGGTGTCTCGGGGTTAGCTTCGCCTTTCTGGCAACCTGATTTTGTCAGCGAGTTCTCATCTGAAGCCAACGTTAAAGAGAAAGCCGTTGCCGTAATAGAAAGTATCGTCTTCTTATTAAAAGCCTGCCTCGATGAAATGTGTAAACTATCTTCACCTCCCGAACAAATTCAAATCACCGGTGGTTTAGCGTCAGCGAAAGGATTAAATCAACGCTTAGCTGACCTTTCTGGTCTGCCGGTGTATTGTCCAACAGAATGTGAAGCCACTGCACGTGGCACGGCTTACTTACTTGCTGAGCAACCTGCTAACTGGCCAGAGCAAGGCGCAGGTGATTGGTTTGAACCCGAAGACAATCAAGGTCTGCAGACGCGATATGATAACTGGATGAATACAATGCTGGATAATATGCGGAGTCGCTAATCTTAAGTTAAATAAACTATTTCTAAATTACTTTTAAACATAGCACTTACCCATAAATATATTACCTGCTCTAAATAACGGGGCTAATTATTCCAAATTCAAATACAGCTGATCAGTAAAAGCGATACGCTTTTTATTGCCTAGCAACGGTTTTATTTTTTTTATAACTAATTCCGCCGTTGAACGATACGCTGTTAACTTTCCTCCGTACAACGTTAGCATTCCCGGGACAGCCCAGTGTAAAACTGTATCCCTGGGACGAGAGAACATACTACCACCAACTTTTGGCAAGACGCGTAAACCAGCAAACGAATCAATCACTTTAATATTGATATTCTCTGGAAAATAATTTTGATAAACATCCAGCAAATAATTTATCTCTTCCTCCGTTGCCATTGCATCATCTACTTTTCCTGTGAAGAGTTTTTCAGTTGTACCAATCATAGTTCGCACTTCATCGTCATGCTCGTAAGGCATAACAAATACGGCACGTTGATCCATGGCTTCAAGATAGTAAACCCCTGAAGGCGCGGGTGTATTGATAATAATATGTGTGCCCTGTACCAGGTCCATCTCTAATGACTTTGTATTAGCAGCAACGATATTATGAACTTCATTCACCCATGGCCCTGCCGCATTTACCACTACTTTTGCCTGGATCGTTTTCTCAAGATTATTTTCTGAATAAGTCAGCTTAAATAGATTTTCATTCTTTTCTATTGAAGTAATATTAACCGGGCAAATGTATATCGTTCCAAGTTCTTTAGCGCTTTTAATGACAGCTTTGGTTAACTTTGTATCGTTTGTCTGACCATCATAATATTGATAAACTTTTTTCAAACCCTTCTGTTTTAAGTGATCCAGGTATTTTAGATTTTTACGAGCAACACGTTTAAACAGGTTCGATTTGTGCAATCCGCCTAACAAAGCATATAAAGTTAAACCTAATCGAATTTGCCATGGTTGTCGCGTGGTGTTTATATACAGAGGAATATAAAACGGTTGCAGTTTAACCAGCTGCGGTGCTATTCGGCATAACACAGCTCGCTCCTTCAATGATTTTCTTACCAACGAAAACTGGTAACTCTCAAGATAACGCAGGCCGCCATGAATAAGCTTACTTGATTTACTTGATGTTCCTGTCGCAACACCCTCTTTCTCTAAGATTAAAACGTTATAACCTGCGGCGGCAGCGGCTTGCGCAACACCGGCACCATGAATTCCTGCACCAATAACAACAACATCAATAACGCTCACGTATTCTTGCCTGCAGCAAAGGCTTGTAACATTTCTTTTATACAAAAAGTTTCAAGGTGGTTAATACCTCGGGCTAGTAAATGCCTGGCCAGGCCGATATTACCTACTTCAAAAACGGCAACCTTTGTATTAACTTCAAGTTCTGCGTTATCTTTTGGCAAACCCTGAGCAGAACAAAACAACCACTCTGATTGCCAGTCTGCGTTTTTATTATAATCGCTCCATTCATCAACCACGATACCGGTAGAAAAATCTGTCTCGTTATGAATCCTTTGCAAAATCTCCTGATTGTATGAAATAAAACTAACCTGTTGATTCATTCCTTCAAACATTGGCAACAGTGTCTCCAATACTTTATCCATACCAAAAGTATCAATCATTAATCGTTTTAGCTCGATAAAGGCCTTTACTTGCGGGCGTTCTTTTAAGTAAGTAATAAAGGTTTGTAGTGTTGTTATTTTATTATTAGCAAACTTATCGGAAAATTTTTCGTTATAAGAGACGCTGAACTTTTCTAATTCCACTAATGAATAATCATGAATCGCCCCGGTCTGCTGGCAAAGCCGTTGTAAATCACGATCGTGGAATAATACGGGGATGCCATCTGCTGTTAACTGGATATCCACTTCAAGGTACTTTGCACCCGCTTGTTGTGCAGCATCAAGTGCAACTAATGTATTCTCAGGATAGGCAGCAGCGTAACCACGGTGGGCAATAAAAATGGGACTTGTCACATCTGCGCTCCTTTCATTATGCTTAATCCAGTTATAGCATATAGCAGGTCGCATCTTGACCGCTATCTAATTCTGCTATTTTTTCCGCAACGATAAAAATTTATTGTTGCTATCCATTTTTATAATAAACGAACCATGCACGCCATCTTTTAGAACAAAACTTCGCATTTTTTCTGCCGGGAACTGAATAGTTTTGCCGCATATAGTGTGCACCTGGATAGCACTGGCGATGCCTTCATAATATTGTAGATATTCATCCGCTGTTAAATGTAGCTTAAATTCATATTCAGTCATTTTGTTTTCTCAACATAACTATGAACCGCAGGTGGTGATTTCTTGAGCTATTAAACCATATTACTTGGCTTTAATTAACCGGCTATCGCCATCGGCTTATTGAGTCTGATATAATTAATAGAGTTGTACAGGCAAGGAGACTCGCTCCTGCTGTACTTTTTTAACCTTTTACCTGAAGCGAACTTACATATGAAAATTGCATTTCCCACATTTAAAAATATTATTAAATCTCTTGTTATCGCGCTGATTCTTGCTCTAGCCGGTTATTTCATTTTCCCTTATTTAAACATTACTGAATTAGCTCCTGCCCGCTTAGTTGCTTACACCATCTTAATCAGCTCTTTTATTGCCGCTATTGTTGCGGTCATTCCTATGGAATTCAACCTGGTGGGCTCAAAAGAAGTCTCAGTCTTTATTGGTAACCTTGCGTTTAAAGCAGGCGCTAATGATCTACGTAAATTATTTGAAGACTATGGCGATGTACATGGCGTACGTGTGATGACGGATCGTGCGACTCGTCGCCCAAAAGGCTTTGCCTTTGTTGAAATGGATAAAAAAGGTGCAAAAGCGGCGATCGCTGAACTGGATGGCACCGAATTTTTTGGACGTGATATTAAAGTGAATTTTGCTACTCGCCGAAAGCGCGCTGCCTAATTCATTAAAATAAACAAAGGGCTGATTTATCAGCCCTTTTTTATATTAGCCCTGAACTTCTATCAACTCAACGTCGAAAACCAGAGTTGCATTAGGTGGAATTACCCCACCCGCGCCAGCCGCACCATAGCCCATATCAGCAGGAATAATCAGGGTACGCTTACCGCCTTCTTTCATACCTGCAACCCCCTCATCCCAACCTTTAATGACCTGGCTCGCACCTAGGTTGAATGAAAAAGGGTCATTTCGATCTACCGAACTATCAAATTTTTCACCTTTGTTGTCATCTTTATCCGCATCAAATAACCAGCCAGTGTAATGAACAACAACCGGGCTACCTGCTGTTGCCTCTTTACCGCCGCCTTCTACATGGTCAATTTTTTGTAATTCGTTCGACATAATATCTCCTGTTGAGGTCTGTCATTTTGTAAAAAAGTCATTTTATATTAGAGAAGCAAAATACACACTATTCATCTGCTATTTAACAATAAGAACATCTCCTAAAAGGCTATTTTACTAAAGTTTCTTCGTGATTTGTCGCTAATTAATTAAAGATGACGCGAAAGAAAGTTAATCGCCTTAAAACCCTATTATAGAAAAAAATTATGAGCAACTTTATACAATCTGTCGATGAACGTACCCAGCTTGCTGGCGCAAACCGCCTGGAAATTCTCCTGTTTAGCCTGGGAATGGACAGAAATACCGGGCGAGAAGAGGTTTTTGGCCTAAATGTTTTCAAAATCCGTGAGGTAATCCAGGTTCCACAAATTACTCACGCTCCTGACATGCCCCCTGGTGTAAAGGGCATGGTAAGCCTACGTGGCACCATGCTGCCGGTTATCGATCTCGCTGAATTCTGCGGCATGGATGTAGAAACCCCACCCGACAAACTCATTATTACTGAATTCAATAAGACCAGCCAGGGCATGCTGGTTCAATCAGTTGAGCAAATTATGCGCATGGAATGGAATGACATCCGTGTCCCCCCAGCAATGATGGCGCACCAGATGGGTGGCCTGGTGACGGCTGTTACAGAATTAAAAGATAAACGCATCGCCATGATCATTGATGTTGAAAAAGTGCTTAGCGAAGCAACCGGGCTCGATGAAGATGAAAGCGAATTTGATAGCATAGAAAAAACGGATTTTGAGTCCTTTATGTTGTTTGCAGATGACTCAGTGGTGGCCCGCAAGCAAATTGAAAGAACCCTGCAAAAAATGGATATCAAGTATGTCAGTGCTAAAAATGGTGATGATGCCTGGGAAAAACTCCAGGAACTGGCAACAAGGGCTGAATCCATGGGTATCCCAACTAAGGATTACCTGAAACTCATTCTGACCGATGTTGAAATGCCAGGTATGGATGGATACGTGCTAACCAAAAAAATTAAATCAGATGATCGCTTCAAAGGTATTCCTGTTCTGATGCATTCATCGTTATCTGCAGATACCAATATGGCATTGGGTAAACAAGTTGGGGCTGATCATTACCTGCCAAAATTTGATCCGGTTGAATTATCAAAAGCCGTGTTAAGTTATATCACTCCATCAAAAACCAAAGCTGAAGATTAATATCTACTTATTTGATCCAGCGCCCGAGCTCCGGCATACGGTGCCCGTAAAATAAAATTTTTCCCTGTGGTGAAACCAGCACCAATGTTGGTGTTCCCAAGACACGATACTTCTCAGCAACATCTAAATTATTCAGTCGTTCACTTAACACTAAATATTTTAGCTTGTTGTCTTTTACATATTCCGACACTTCAACGGGATACTCACCGCCAATATTAATGGCCGCAATCGTTAGCTTACTTTTATATTTTTCATGAGCATGGTTAAACTCTTTAATGTGAGCATAGCAATATACACATTCAACAGCCCAGAATACTAAAAGCACGTGCCCCTTTTTTCGTAAAGACGATAGTGAGTGCTCAACTTTATCCAGTGTTTTTAACTTAAACTCTGGTGCGGTATTCCCGACTTTATAACCAACCGTTGCCTGTACCTGGAAAATACTTAAACACAAAGCGAGAAGAATGCCGTATTTCATAAAACTCATCACTCCTGATAATTTGAGTTAATAGTAACACATTCAGTTATGCCTTATTGCACACGACTTTAAATGATATAATTGCTGGCTTACTTCACTGCAAAAAGCAAACAAGCGGATTAACAAATACGATGAACAGAATTTTTGACACCGAGCTGGATACTTTTAATGAAGATGTTATACAGGCATCCCACCAATATCCGGTACTGGTCGACTTGTGGGCAGACTGGTGTCCACCTTGCGTGGTGATCGCTCCGATACTAAAGCAAGTCATAGAAAATTATGACTCTGATATTGCACTTGCCAAGTTAGAAGTCGATGAAGGTGATAATATGAAAATCGCGGGACAATACCAGGCACGCGGTTTTCCAACCATTTTATTTATACAAAATGGTGAAGAGAAAGCTCGCTTTAGTGGTGCAAAACCTGCCTCATTTATCGAAGATTTTATCGATCAGCATATTGAATAATTAATTAAAAATTTGAATTACTTTTTCTTAGATTTTTTCTTTGCTGATTTCTTCTTAGCCGTTTTCTTTTTCTTACCTGTATAAAATACACCGGGTATCCAGGTTTTATATAACTGTGCCGTTTCATCCATTGAATCCGGATCTTGAGAGATAAAACGAAAATCATTCATACCAATCCGAATATGATCACCATCTTTAAGCTTATGAATATCTATTGGAGAATCATTCACGAAGGTATGATTAGTACTGTTTAAATCCTGAATCAAAAACTCAACCTTGTCGTCTGAAGCGATCACTTCAATCACGGCATGTTCTTTACTCACCAGTTCGTCATCTAAACTCACGTCGTTAGCTGCATCCCGACCAATAGTCGTACGTTGCTTTTCAAGTGATAACTTTATACCCGCACTGTTTTCTGTAAATTGAATAATTAATGCCATCTTACTACTCAGCTAATGCGACGAAATACGGATACCAAACCGCGATAAAAATAACACTCAAAACCAGGTCAATACGCAAAATCATTTTATAGCGCTTTTGTTCAGCACCTTCGGTTTGTGTAGACCATAACTTGGCAATCAGGCTATCCAACCAGAGTAGCATGAGGAAAATCGGTGATAAAACCGGTAATAACAAAGTTGAAAATACAGGCCAGCCTTCGTAAACCGCTTCTGTGCCGGGCACAGGCTTAAAAACAATTGAAATTAATACCGCTAACAGTAATAAGGCTCGCATCGGTCGCAAGTCCTGTAAAAAAGATTTCATTTATTCCTCCAAAATGAAAAAACCAGATTCTGACCTGTTTTATTTGTAATAGCCATATTATGGAACAAATCTGGATATAGCGGTATAGTTATCTTATTGTTTATTCCAATACTGGACGGCCATGGATTTAGAAGACGAAATCCTGCAAAAAATCGAAGCAAAAATGAAAGCCAATCAACTGGTTTTACCTTCGATGCCCGATGTTTTTCTACAAATAAAAAAAATCGTTGATGACCCCACCTCAAATATTGGCAATATTGCCAAGGTCATTACACGCGACCCCTCTTTGACTGTACGTATTCTTAAGGTCGCGAATAACGCCATGTACAGAGCCAATAATGAAATCACCAACCTGCAACTCGCTATCTCGAGACTGGGCTTACAACTGGTAAGAACACTGGTCACCAGCCATGCAATTACCCAAATGTTTAGCCAGCCAAAAGGAATTCTAAAACCGTTTTTTAGTGAACTACAGGAACACAGTACCGAAGTATCGGCCCATGCCTATGCCATTGCTGCACGCTATAGCAAGATTGATCCTGATGAGGCATTACTTGCCGGTTTAGTGCATAACATCGGCTATTTACCCATGGCAAAATGTATAGAAACCATTCCGCAAGCGGCAGAAAATCCCAAATTACTGATTGAAGTCATGGGAAAAATTCATACCCGTGTTGGTGAAATGATTTTGAAATCATGGGTATTTCCACAACATATCATTGATGCGGCAATACAATATGTTGATCAATTTCGCTCAGGCAGTGCAATGCTTGATATGGCGGACATTATTATTATTGCCAGCCTGAATACCTATCGAGGCACAGATCATCCCTGCACCTTGCCAGACTGGTCACAGTATCCTGCGTTTAAGAAAATTGGAATTAAATCACGCGAAGAGTTGGATAAACTTGATGAGCTCAACGGTGATATTGAGAAAGCCAAAGAGATGCTAGGTTTGCCATCAAGCGTTAAATGAGACTTTAACCTGGTTTTTGTGTTCCTGGTCAAAAATTAGATCAAACATTACCCGTCGGCTATTTTGATCAATATCTGCTTTAACTTGTTTTAAATCAGGAAGACGGATAGCAAGATAAGAATTCATTGCCGCAATAACCGCCTCGTTATCCTGCTGCAAAGCATTCACTAATGTCAAAGCAACAAACTGGGCACGTTGTTGTTGATCGGGATTATCAATCCTCTCATCACCCAGTGTTATACCATCATCCATTTGCCGGTCCATACGATCAAGGTATTGACGCTGTTTTTCAGGTAAATCTTTTGTGCGATCATATTCGATTAATGCTTCACCATTAAGTAAAACAACCAAATTCTCTGACATGCTATTCTCCGACTACAAAATCACGTAGCCGGATTCTACCTTTTCGCTTATTTTTGTACCACTTTTTTAACCGGGTTCTTCTTAATAAAGTCTTCAATTAACTTTGTAGGTACCGCTCCCGCTTGTGCTGCTTTTAATTCACCATCCGGAGCAAAAACCAGGAATGAGGGTGTTCCAGCAAAATATTGACCGGTGTATTTTTGATAAAGATCAGACACAAATTCCGGTTCTGCAATCAGGTTAGGGAAATCAACCGCGTGTTTTTTAATGAAGTTTTCCGCTGCTTTTTTTCGACTTTGGCCGTCGAGTGAAATACCTAAAACAGTGGCATCGGTATCTGAGTGAACCATATGAAAATCGACGTACTGGTGTGCTTCACGGTTACAAATATGACAATCTGACGCCCACATCATCACAACTAACCATTTACCTTTTCCGAGGTGATTTTCCAATGTTTGTGGATTACCTTTAAAATCTTCAAAACCTTTCATTTCGGCTGAAGCTAAAGGCGATAATAAAAAAAGCCCTAAGAAGGCCAACAAAGCCATTTTTTGTGTAATAAAAGAGCGAAAAAATCTGGAATTATTCATGATATATCCTGCTGTACTGACTAAATTGTGTATTAAATGACATGATACTGCTATGACAAGGGCTTTAAATAGGAGTTCACTTTCTTCTTAAATTTAGAGTGTCTTGGAAAAATAACGCTCTAAAAAAGTTGCAAAAGGCAATATATCATCATTTTCTATCTGTTTTTGTTTGGCGATAGAAGATTCTGATAAATTCTTATAAAACTGAAATTGTTGAACGCTCAGCTTTTGTTTGATAAACATTTCGTGGTGCTGCTGTGACATTCGCATGGCATATTGATAAAAACCCTCGCCATAATCGCTCATCTCGGCCAGCATTTTTGCTGAAGGTGTGCATTCGGGATCAACAACTGCCTGGTGTTGTGTTTTTAAACTGGCAGAATAATTCTTTGTCTCATAAACATCATCAAGTAATTCAGCATAACCTTGCATTTGCTGCAAAATTTCACCACCCCACTGTTTAATAGAAATCGGCTTACCATTACGCGTTAATTTTAATGAAGGGTCTCTACCCTGATGTGCAGTCAACATTTCATTATTATCGATTTCTTTTTTCTCATTTGCATCAATCGACGGACTTTCATGACAAAGACAGAACAACATAAAGCTTTCAAGAAAATCAAGTTGTTCTTCATTTATACCTAATGGATGAGAGGCATTCACATCCAGTGAACGCAACTCTACATAGTCGACACCACGCTTTCTTAACGCTTCTATTGGCATTTCATATTGATTAGTTATTTGCTTGGGTCTTACCGTACTGTAATATTCATTTTCAATTTGTAAAATATTGGCATTCAACTGCTGGTATTGGCCATCCACTTCAAGTCCGATTTTTTGGTATTCCGGGCAAGGAGTTTCAATTGCATGTTGCAAACTATTAATATATTCATTCAAGGAATTATAATTAGCAACTACGCCTACTTCACTCTCTTTATTATTTTGATAACCAATATCACCCATGCGTAAAGATGTTGCATAGGGTTCATAATAAGTTGTCTCATTAAAATTGATAAGTGACGTTTCTTTTCCCTGTAAGAATGACTTACATACTGCGGGTGATGCACCAAATAAATACGGAATCATCCAGCCAAATCGTTGTAAGTTTCTTAACAATGAAAAATAATTCTGCGCTATTAATTCCTGCTCAGAATATTTATCACCGGCTTTCGATATATCAAAAAATATTGGCCAGAAATTGTCTGCAAATGAAAAATTAAAATGTACACCTGCTATCACCTGCATAACACGTCCATAGCGATGACCCAGACCACGCCGGTAAACTGTTTTCATCAAGCCTGGATTTGACGGACCATATTTTGCAAGCGGGATACTGGTTCCCCCGGCAACAACACAAGGCATACTGGTAGCCCAAAGCAGCTCATCAGCTAACTGACTATAAATATAACTTTGAGTATCACTTAAGAATTGCAATACTGTAGATGTTTCCTCAGAAGGCGGAGTAACAATTTCAAGTAATGCTTCAGAGTAGTCGGTTGTAATGTAGGGATGAGTTAAAGCTGAGCCAAGTGTCGTTGGATGAGGCGTTAGCGCCAGGCCACCTTCAGGATTAACACGCAGAGTTTCTTTTTCGAGACCAATCAGACTTTTTGTAAATAGTGATTTGTCTTTAATATCTGAAAATGCTTTGAGATAGTGTTCTGCTTTCTGATACAAGCGACTTTTTCCTTAGAGAATATGAGGCTTATTATAAGGTTTAACTAAGCAAACTGCCATTATCATTTAAGTGCTATTTCAATTTTATTAAAATATATATCATTAATTGATAAAAGCAGAAAAGCTATTCTTAGGCAGAAAACTGATTTTTCAGCATTATTTGCCAGCGCCTGTTTCCAGTGATAGTTGTTCTTCACGAATAAATAGAATTAATTAACACTATTTAGTGCCGTCACAATAACCTGATTATTTTCAATACACCACTTCAAGTCATAATCATATAATTTAATTGCGAAGTCTTTTTTTCTATTTTTCTCATCCTGGTAGGCTGGACGCGGATCAAGTTGTAAAACTTCTTTGATAACTCGTCCGAGTTGTGGATATTTTTCTTCGGCCTGAAGAATTTCTTCCCTGGCTTCGGGCGTATAAATTACTGCTAGTTTTGCTTCTGGCTTGCTCACTGCATAACCTGCTTTCGCGCTAGTAATTGAATCTGCATATGGAATATAAGGTTTAATATCAATTACAGGTGTTAAATCCAAAAAATCGCCGCCACTAATATTCAAAATAATTTTATTATTTTTTCGCTGAATACCGTGTAACTCAACAACAGACAAACCAACAGGGTTAGGACGAAACATTGAACGACTGGCAAACACACCGATGCGTTGATTGCCACCAAGACGTGGCGGTCTTACTGTGGCATTCCAGGTTTTATTATTTATTTCATGAAAAACAAAAATGACCCAGATGTGTGAAAACGTTTCAATTTCTCGAAAAGCTTCATCCTGAGAAAACAGAGGATCAATTTCTATCGTAGCAGAAACTTTCACAAGCCCGGGCTGGCGAGGAATACCAAATTTTTCTTTATAACAAGAACGAACCGTACCTATTTGAGTAAAATGATAGTCTGACATAGCTGTGGTAATCGAATTTAATCCGCCGTTCTTACTGTGCCTGTCGGGTTATGAGCCAGTTTCAGATATTGCTCAGTTCCCATTTCCGCTAAACGACTGATTGTTCGATCAAAAGCAAACTTCATGCGCTTACCATGGTACAGAGAAGATGGCACAGCTGTCGCGTATGCTAATAATTTCACATTGTGATCGTATATAGCATCGATAAAATGAACAAAACGTTTTGCTGCGGCATCATCCTGCTCATTAAACACCTGGATGTTACTTAATAATACAGTGTGAAAACCTTCCGCAATTTCAATATAATCGTGAGCCGAACGGTTACTGTGACATAACTCATAAAAATCAAACCAGATAACATCATCAGCAAGAGCAATATAGTTAATTTCGCGATTGTTGATTTCAATACTACGATTATTTTTAGGCGGGCATGGGGCTAGCTCAGTAAATTTATATAACAAAAGATCATCACTCATTTCTTTTGTATGCTCATCATCCAGAACAAAATAATGATCACTCTCGCCTAATATATTAAAGCGATAATCTGTTCCCTCACCCAGGTCAAATTCTTCCGTATACTTCTGCAACAATTCTATTGCATAGATAAAGCGTTCTCGCTGTAGTCCGTTTTTGTATAAATCCTGTATCGCAATATTGGATGTCGCCACCAGGGTAATACCACGTTCAAACATTGCTTTAAGCAAGCCAGCTAATAACATGGCATCGGCTATATCGTGTACATGAAATTCATCCAGGCAGAGGACGTTTATTCTTTCAGCAAGCTGACTGGCAATAACATTAAGAGGATTTGGTGATTTTGGCAGCTCATCTAATTGTTGATGAATATCCAGCATAAAACGATGAAAATGGACACGATGCTTTTTTGTTCCGGGTAAACAGTCATAAAAACTGTCAATCAAATATGTTTTGCCACGACCCGTGCCACCCCAGAGATATAGTCCGCGCACCAGTTTCTGCTTTTTTTTGAATATCGATGTAATAAAATTTTTATCGGGGTTAGTGGCAAGATTTAACTCTGAATATAAACGTTGAGTATGCTGCACGGCCTGCCACTGCAGATCATCTGTCTTAATTTTTCTTTTTTGAATATCAGACTGGTAACGTTGAAGTGGCGTCATCATATTTTATACTATATAAATACAGACGACTAAAAGCAAACTAGCCATAAATGCTAAGGTAATTTTTGTATTAGCCAATAAAACCACACTTTTTATGTTTCACATCACAAAATGGCTTATTCTCTGAATGACCACAGCGACACAAAGCGGCTTTTGTTCTGGTTGTTTTAGATAAGCCATCACGACTAAATATCGTCACCGGCCCTTTTATGCTATACATCGCATTTTTTTTAACCGTGATGATAAGTTCTCCGTTAATATCACTAATATCTTCTGCTCGTTCATCTGTAAATGACTGACTCGCTGATACAGCTTCTTTTTTATGTGCACCATCACAAAAGGGCTTATTAGCAGATAGCCCGCAACGACATAAAGCAAACTCTTTGTCTTTTAATATTACTTTCTCATCTGCATCCTGTAATGTAATGTCATTATCAGCTTTACAAATTAAAGGGCCATCAGGACGAACCATAATTGAATTACCAGGATATACGGGTTTATTACTCTCGTTAGCCAAATATCTAATTCCTTTGTTAAATTAATATATTTAATACTTAAACTAATTAAAACTCTACACTATACTAACCTATAAACTATAACCAGATAAGGTTTGCTTTTTGAGTACAGACAAAAACCAGGAAAAACCAAAACTTGCTATTGTTATGACTGGCGGCGGCGCACGGGCAGCCTATCAAATAGGTGTGTTAAAAGCGATAGCTGAAATGTTACCTGTTGGCGCACCCAGTCCATTCACTATTATATGTGGTACTTCTGCCGGTGCTATTAATGCGGCATCACTAGCGGCAAAATCTGAACACTTTAAACACTCGGTCAGAAGAATGTATTTTGTCTGGTCCAATTTTACCTGCGACCAGGTATTCCGAACAGATATACTTGGTATCATTAAGACCGGCGCACACTGGTTATTATCAATGATGTTAGGTGGTCTGGGCAAACATAGTCCGATCTATCTGCTGGACAGATCACCACTACGAAAACTGCTCGAGAGATATATTGATAGCAGTATTTTTCAACGTGCAATTGAAAAAGAAACACTCCACGCATTGAGTATTAATGCGACCGGGTATTCCAGCCACCAGTCTGTTTCTTTTTATCATGGTCATTCCACTTTGAAAAACTGGAAACGGGCTCAACGAGTTGGTTTTTCTACCCGTATCACCGTCGATCACTTAATGGCGTCATCAGCCATTCCTTTTTTATTTTCACCGGTCAAACTTAATCGAGAGTATTTTAGTGACGGTTCCATCAGGCAAACAGCTCCCATCAGCCCGGCACTACACCTGGGTGCTGATCGTGTACTGGTTATTGGTAATCATGAAAATGAACCCAAATTAGAACGTGTTTCCAATCCACAACTACCTACGCTTGGTGAAATTGCCGGGCATACGCTGAATAGTATTTTTCTGGACAGCCTGGATGCAGATATTGAACGATTACAACGCATCAACAAAACAGTCACCCTAATTGGTGATCAGGATCGTGAAAAACATGGTGTTACCTTAAGACAGGTAGAAGTTCAGGTGATATCACCCAGTGATGATATTGGAAAAATGGCTGCAGAGCATGCAGATGAACTACCCTGGTCAATTAAAACTTTGTTACGCGGCATTGGTGCCTATTCAAAAACGGATAGTAGCCTGATGAGTTACCTTTTATTTGAAAAAGGGTACTGTAACTCGCTAATAAAGTTAGGATATGAAGATACCCTGCGAGAAAAAGAAAACATACTGCATTTTCTACGTGACTGATTTACGGTGCCCGATGTTGTGATACCAGCTTCGCTTCCGGTACAAGGTGGTGAATAAGCGCGGCTACTTCAGTCGATAATCCCAGGCGCGCCTCTAAGGTTACCCATAATACATTTATTTTTAAATTAAGATCAGCAAGAACAATAACATCCTCGTATTGTTTAAGCACCAGCTCCAGCTTACTAACTACCTCACGCATATACGAAGGCTTAAAATCCCGTAAACCCGGGATCAACATCATAAAATCAGCATAAGGTTTACCTTTCTCGTCACGTGTTGGAGCACGTTGCCATAAAGGTTCTGAAGACTGTATTTCTGGAAAATTTGGTTGATTTGATTGATTTGATTGAGATAACAGGGAGTCTGATTTGCAAACAACTAAATTATTTTTCTGCCCCGCCAACATAAATTAACTATAGGACATGAAAAAACAAAAAAACAGCTTTAAGCACACATTTGCTTAACTAAATTTTTGATGATTTCAGCTTCTGACAGAACTTCATCAGCAGCAATAATAACATCCTCTTCATCAAGATTAAGTTTTTCTAATATATCTAGAGGAAGCTCTTCTGCACTGTCACCCAATGCCAGGCCATGCGGCACTAACAATGTTTTAACTACCGTTAGTAATTGGATATAGTTTTCATGTTCATCAGAATAATTTTTATCCTGAAAATATGTTGCTACGTCAATCAGTTCTTCCGGCATGTTCCACATACGCATTACCATTTTACCAACTTCAAGGTGGCTGATACCTAAAATTTTTGTTTCTGCGCTGAAAAGATTTTCATCCGGGTTTTGCTCAAGGTAGTCATTCAGTTCCACATATTCATCGGTAAATAAATGGCCTAAGACCAGTAAACCAATATCATGTAATAAACCAACCAGGTAAGCCGTTCCCGGGTTGGGACGCTGTCCCCAGGGCATTAACATGCTCAGGCGTTGCATTAAGGTAGCTGCATATATAGAGGACTTCCAAATTGCCTTTGCACCTAAAGGGCCTGATTGAGGAATTTTAAATGTTGAACCAACAGACAGGGCCAGAGCCATATTCATTACCGCATCAACGCCCAGCACCCTGAAAATAGCATCCTTTAATGATTTGACCGAACCGGCCTGGCCAAAAAAAGCTGAATTTGCATAACTGACAATTTGTGCAACAAGAACAGGATCTTTTTCTATCACTTCTACAATTTGCTCAACTTTTACATCCGGTATTGCTCTTAAGTTAAGAATTTTACTTGCCGTTTCAGGCATAGGTGGTAATGAATGTAATGCTTTAACCCGTTCTCTAAAGCTTAAGGTTTCTTTAGCGTCCATATTGTTTTTTATTTCTTCCGAGAAAGATATCCCTATTAAATTTTCATTTGACAATTTCTGCAATTGCTTCCCATCAACAGCATAAACCTGTTGATCAGTATAATCAACAACGTATAACTCATCCTGGTATCCAAGCGCTTCGTCGACAAAAATATGTATTTGGTCTTTTAAATTCTGTGCGACAGCTTTTGCTATATGAAAGTTAAGCTGTTTTTCATCGTTTTGTTCTATCCGCGATAACTTTCTTCCGGTTACTTTGTTAAGCCGTGACAGATCAAATTTATGTGTTGCCGGATTTAAGGCAACAAAAAACTCACTTTCACAAGAAAGTACCGAGCATTCAATTTGTGAATGTTTGTCAATTTCAGTTTGAGAATTAAGCTCAGGATTCAAAGAACTAATGCTGCGAAAAGCCACTTGATTTTTCTGAAGGATTGTTTTGAGTAGCTCACTGTTCATTGATTATTGTCTTTTTATATTCTTACATTCCATTGTACTTAATTATATATTTATTATTTCGATCCTTCTGCAAACATTTGTTACGTATATACACATGATATTTTTGGTAGAACAACCCGCGTGAACTATAAAATTTAGTCTATTTTGTGGACGCTGCACTGCGTGAGATCACATAAATATAAAATATTAATTAAAATAAAAAAGTCTATAAAAAAATAATACATTTTATATGTTAACAAACGTTACAGCCCCGTTTTTACTGTAAAATGAAGCTTATGAAACAAGCAATGTTACAAATTGAAACAAAAGGAAGAGGTACTTACGACATCTCGAATGAGATTCAGAATATTCTCTATGAAAATAACGTTGAGTCCGGTCTATGTCATCTATTTTTACAGCACACTAGCGCTTCTCTCATTTTTTGTGAGAACGCTGATGCAACGGTCAGAACCGATCTGGAAAATTTTATGGCACGTATTGCACCCGATGGTGACCCTGTGTACCTGCATGACATGGAAGGTCCCGATGACATGCCAGCACATATACGCACCATATTAACGCAAAATAGTCTTACTATTCCTATAACTAACGGTCGTTGTGCGCTTGGTACCTGGCAAGGAATTTACCTGTGGGAACATCGAACTACGGGTCATCTACGTAAGATAATTCTTACATTGCAAGATTGATAAATACAGGCTGATTACTCTTTATAAGGAATACCTGTGCCACCCAGGCCGCAATAGCCGCTGGGATTTTTTGCCAGGTATTGCTGATGGTATTCTTCAGCTGCATAGAATTCTGTCGCATCCGTAATTTCCGTTGTGATAGCAGATAAACCTGCATCCTGCAGAACTTTTTGATAATTCGATTGTGTCTGCAGGGCTTCGGCTTTTTGTTCTTTAGTATAGGTATAAATACCTGAACGATATTGAGTACCACGATCATTACCCTGGCGCATACCTTGAGTCGGATCATGTGACTCCCAGAATAATTTAAGCAAATTTTTATAACTCACAACAGACGGGGCAAAAACTACATAGACTACTTCATTGTGTCCAGTCATACCGCTACACACTTCCTGGTAGGTCGGGTTTGGAGTAAATCCAGCAGCGTATCCGACTATAGTAAGATATACACCTTCTGTTTCCCAAAATTTACGTTCGGCACCCCAAAAGCAACCCAGTCCAAACATGGCCTGTTGCATATTCTGTGGATAGGGTTGAGCCAGTTTATTTCCATTTACAAAATGTTGTTCTGGTAATGGCATAACTTCTGTTCTACCAGGAAGTGCTTGTTCTTTAGTTATCATTTCGGACATTCTTGTTTACCTTTTAGATATTATCGTCATTGCGAGGAAATAACATGACCGTGGCAATCTCATGACAAATACCACTTTACAGGAGATTGCTTCGTCCAAAAAACTGGACTCGCAATGACAGATTATTTAGGGGCATTTGCCAGCACAACGGCGCGCATTGGTCCCGGGTAACCTTCAATGGTTTTTGTTGGATCATCGGGATCTAAAAAATTTTCCAATGAATCAAATATCATCCAGTCTGTTGCCCGTTGCTCAGCTGTTGTTGTTTTAGAAACATCAACAACACGTACATTTTTAAAACCACAACGCTGTAACCACATTACCAAAGCATCACAACTTGGCAAAAACCAGACATTGCGCATTTGTTGATAACGGTCTGCTGGCAATAAAACCGAATTAACATCACCTTCTATGACCAACGTTTCCAGTACCAGTTCCCCTCCTGGCTTTAAACAATCACGTAATTCATATAAATGGTCCAGAGGTGAGCGCCGATGATATAACACACCCATTGAAAACACCGTATCAAAAGCTTTTAATGATGGCGGAATATCTTCAATGCCTAAAGGCAAGAGGTGTACAGGAATATTACCAAGGTATTTCTTTAATGCATAAAACTGCATTATATATTTTTGCCCGGGATCTATTCCCACTACCCAATCTGCACCCTGTCCATAACTTCTCAATGCGTAGTAGCCATTGCCACAGCCAATATCGAGGATCTGTTTACCTTTTAATGAATCAATATGTGGTTGTAGCCGATCCCACTTCCAGTCTGAATGCCACTCAGTATTTATATCAATACCCAATAATGATACAGGTCCTTTTCGCCATGGCATTAATAACCGTAAATGTTGTTCCAATGCATCACGTGTACTTTGATCACAATCAGTAACCGCGCCAATGCGAACACAGGATTCGAGGTCAATCGATGATGGTTTTACATCCGGCAAGTTATCTAACATGGCTAACCAGTTATCCAGTTCACCATGGCGGGGCGAATTAAATGCACGCTCTACGCTTTGTTCCAGTGTATCTAACCATATACTGGCATCGCTTTTTTCAAGCGCTTTATATAACTCAGAATAATCAATCATATTATTTAACAGCAATAAAGGATGCGAAATTTAAACATTGAAAAATGGGGAATACCTGGCTAAAGCCGGTTTCTTTCAAACGTTGCAGATGTGTTTCTTTCGTTTCTGGAATCAGAACATTTTCTAAGGCACTGCGTTTTTGTGCGATCTCAAGGTCACTATAACCATTCGCTTTTTTAAAAGCATGGTGCAGGTCAATTAGCATTTCATTTTCTTGTTCGGCAGGGTAAGCAAGTTTTTCAGATAAAATAAAACAGCCACCCTGGTTTAAACCATCATAAATTTTCGACAAGATAGCCTGTCGTTTTTCCAGCGGAATGAATTGCAGTGTGTAGTTCATAACAATAACCGATGCATTAGAAATAGTGACATCATTTATATCAGCACATAATGTCTGCATCGGTGTTTTACTATTATCACGCTGAACAATTTTATTTAAACGTTCAATCATCGCCTCAGCATTATCAACAGAAATTATCTTACAATTATCTTCCGTTAAGCGATGACGCATTGATAAGCTTGCCGCGCCGAGCGAACATCCAAGATCGTATATATGCGTAGCTGGTTTTGCATAATGCTGGGCAATAATTCCAATCAAATTGATAATTGTACTGTAGCCCGGCACAGAGCGATTGATCATATCAGGAAAAACATCGACGACGTTTTCATCGAAAGAAAAATCGACTAATTCTGATAACGGCGAAGCGAATATTTTATCTTGAGGTGGTTTAGTATCCATAGCAACAATACTAACATGATAACTATAAACGTCGCAGTCAAATTAAAATGTAATTTAGTTTGACTGCGACGTTTACGTTTAAACTTTAAACTGCTGCATCAATTCTTGTAGTCGAGAGGCCAATTGATTTAGCTTTTCACTTTCCTGTGACGCCTCAGCCGCACTAGTAACAGACTCGTTTGAGGCCTGGTTAATATTATTCAAATTCATATCAATTTCCTGAGCAACCGACGTTTGTTGTTCTGCTGCATTTGAAATTTCCAGGTTCATTTGCTTGATAGAATTAACGGCCATGGTAATTTTTTGCAGAGCTTCACCTGTTTTATTAGCTTGATCAACACTGGTTTTAGCTTGTATATGACTTTCTTCCATTACATTTACGGCATCATTTGCACCTGATTGTAAACGCTCGATCATTTTCTGAATTTCTTCAGTTGATTGTTGAGTTCGACTAGCTAACGTTCGCACCTCATCGGCAACAACAGCAAAGCCTCTTCCTTGTTCTCCTGCTCGCGCGGCTTCAATCGCAGCATTAAGGGCCAATAAATTAGTTTGCTCAGCAATACCTCGAATCACATCTAAGACTGAACCAATTTCTTCACTGTCCGCTTGCAATGTTCTAATCACATCATTTGCACGCTCAACTTCAGCAGCAAGCGAATTAATACTTGAGACAGTTCCTTCAACAATCTCCATACCTGAATTTACATCACTATCAGCATTTTGCGCAGATTCAGAGGCGGAACGTGCATTTGATGCAACTTCTGTCACGGTTGCGGTCATTTCATTCATCGCCGTAGCAACTTGTTCAATTTGTGCTTGCTGTTGCTGTGCACTATTGTTACTGGAAGCTGAAATATCTTGCAGATGTGACGCAACGCCAACAAGATTTGAAGAATCAGATACAACTTGACTCATTATGCTGTGAAGTTTTTCAATGAAGCCATTAAAAATACGCCCCAAAATATCAATGCCATCACTACCTTTAACATCTATCCGACGTTGCAAGTCACCATCTCCGGTGGAAACTTCATTAAATTTTTCAGCTAAGTCAGCTAAACGTCGTCTTATCATATACAGGAAAAGAAAATACACGATCATGACCACGCCCACTGAAGCGATAAACAGGAGTCCAACGACTTTTAGGTTCGTGACTGCGAATGTATCATCAAGCAGCAATGAGACCTCTTCCATCACTGCATTTTTATCCATTCCATTTTGCGCTTCAGCCACGCTCAATAATTGACTCTGCAAGTTCTGCTTTACATTGTCACTTTCAATTAATATGACAACAGTAGATATTAAAAAAGTAAGTAGAAGAATTGAGCCTAATGCCAAGGCAAATTTAGTCGCTAAACGCAGCTTTTGAGTAATATTTAACATGTTAAAACCCTACATTTTTTAGATACACCTTATATATAAATATCGGACAATATAAAATCGTCTGAAGTAAAAACGACAAATATTACTATTTCTCTGCTGATTTTATATCTGCTATAGTGCACCCTTCACATATATCATCTACTTTTAGAAGGTCTCTGCATGCAAATTAGTAAAAACAGCGTTGTCACACTCAATTACACCCTGAAAAATGACCAAGGTGAGACGCTTGATCAATCTCAGGACGGTAGTTTTCTCTACTTGCATGGTGCTGGCGGCATAATTCCCGGTTTAGAGGGGCAACTTGAAGGAAAATCAGCCGGTGATTCGTTTTCTGCACATATAGAGCCGGCAGAAGCATACGGTGAAAGAGATGATTCAATGGTTCAGGTTGTACCACGTGATATGTTCGATAAAGAACATCCTATTGAAGAAGGCATTCAATTTCATGCTGAAAGTCCTGATGGTGATATGTTAACCGTCACCGTAACCAAAGTTGATGGCGATGATATTACGGTAGATGGCAACCATCCACTCGCAGGTATCGCACTTAATTTCGATATTAATATTGTTGATATTCGTGCGGCCTCAGAAGAAGAAATTGCCCATGGACATGCTCATGGCCCGGATGGTCATCACCATGACCACTAATTAAAAAAGGGAGCAAATGCTCCCTTTTTTACATAAAATAGTTCTGCCCACCTACCCCATTATCCGCTGCAAAAGCCACCAAATCATCATAATCAACCTGGCTTAAGCCAAGATATTCTAAGACCTGAGTTTCTATTTGTTGCCATTCCAGATCTTCCTCGTTATTTCCTATGGCTCTGTATAACCCGGCGATATGCTCTGACAGTTTCAAGATTGCCAGCAGATACTTTTCATCTGTATCGGTTTCATCTTGATCGGTAAAAATATCTACGACATTGTGATGCTTTGAAATGACCTGGCATAAAACAGGAGGCAACTTCCAGGAACGCGCCGCATAAAAACTGACCACAGCATGATTGGACGCATAATGCTTGTTTTCTGTATCCACTATTCGATGGTTTTCCAGTAAGTAAGATTCAACCAATACTGCAGGGTAATCAGCGTGACGTTGCATCAATAAAGGGATGCCCGCGTTATGAAATAACCCCATCATATAGGCGATATCCGGATTACTATAACGTAAGCGTTGCGCAACCAGCTGGCAAGCACGTGCAACATCCGTTGCCGAGTCCCAGAATCGAATCATCGCTTTATAAACATCATCCGCAATATCATCTTGCTGTGACATGGTATCGCGCATATACAAGGTATTCACAATATTGGCGATAGTATTCATGCCTAACATCATCACCGCTTGTGAGATGGAAGCAATATTTCGGTTTCCATAAAAAGGAGAATTTAGCGTTTTTAATACACCCCCTGCTAAACCTGGATCTTTACTAATCATGTCCGCCATTGTATTCAAATCTGGATCTGGCATAGCCATTTCCATCTGCAAATCAGCAACAATTTTTGGTGGTGAAGGGATAGTAATACCCTTGAGAATTGAATCGAGGTTCTCTTGAGTTATTGGAGATTCGGCTGTCATGAATAGCTGGTCACTTTATAAATGTTTATTTTTGTTATTTTATAGGAATATCGGCAAGCCAGCTGGAAACTTTAAACAAACCAGTATTAACCAAATAGCACCACAACAACGGCTAAATTTATATAAAACGCTATAATTCAACAACTTATATTGATAGTATTAGATTTATTTGTAGAAAAACTGTCTAAATTGAAATATATTTTTTTATCCCTATATTAAGTAATTAATTAGAATTTGAAACATGCTAATAACTAAATTACGATCATGCTACATTAACCAATAGACTTACCAATATGACAATTAAACTTAATACCAATGAAGCTCAATTCTTTTACGTAGAAGACTCAGAAATTCACGGTAAAGGACTGTTTGCCCGCACTGAAATTAAAGTCGGCACCTACCTGGGAGACTATGAAGGTCCTGAAACCACGGATAATGGTATGCATGTATTATGGACAGAAGACGAAGACGGTAACTGGATTGGTCGTGATGGTAAAAATGCGTTACGTTATCTGAATCATGATGTTCAGCCCTGCGCCGAATTTGATGGCTACGAATTATATGCAGTAGAGAATATCGAACAACACCAGGAAATCACCATTGACTACGGCGAAGAGCCTTAAACACAAATTTCCCCGTCATTACGAGGGAATAAAATGACCGCGGTAATCTTATAGTAAAGATATAATGCCCATGAGATTGCCACATTAATACTGAAAAAAGAGCTTTCAGTATTAACTCGCAATGACCGAACCCTTCTAAATTAATACCTTAAAACATTCTCTCTTAATGTCTAACCACAACAAGCAGCTAAAACCGTTAATCCAGCAATGTATGTTGTCTGATCGATTTCGTTTCACAAAAAGTCTTAGTGCATTAAACAAATCAGCTAACGATCAAAAGTTAACCCAATTAGAACAACAAATTCAGAGCTCAATTCAGCTTGCGGAAAAACGTGACTCGGCAAAACCCAAGCCGAGTTTTCCTGCCAATTTACCGGTAAACGAAAGGCTTGATGATATCTGTAAAGCGATCGATGAAAACCAGGTCATTATCCTTTGTGGTGAAACCGGCTCAGGTAAAACGACCCAGTTACCGAAAATTTGTTTAAAAATGGGTCGCGGTACTTTTGGCATGATTGGCCATACCCAGCCACGTCGAATCGCGGCACGCAGTGTTGCCAGTCGAATCGCTGAAGAACTCAATTCCGAAATCGGTGACAGTGTTGGTTATAAAATTCGTTTTGCAGATAAGCTAAATAAAAACAGTCACATTAAAGTGATGACGGATGGCATTCTATTAGCAGAAATTCAAAACGATCCTTTCTTACAGCAATACGATACATTAATTATCGATGAAGCTCATGAACGTAGTCTTAATATCGATTTTATTCTGGGCTACCTGAAGCAGTTATTACCCAAACGTCCTGATTTAAAAATTATTATCACCTCCGCCACCATCGACCCGGAACGTTTTGCTAAACATTTTGAAGATGCTCCCATTATTGAGGTATCTGGCCGCACCTATCCTGTTGAAGTACGTTATCGTCCACTCAATACTGAGGATGAAAAAGAAAATCTAAAAGATCAACAGCAAGCTATTTTAAACGCAGTCGATGAGCTCAGTCATGAAGGAACGGGGGATGTACTGGTCTTTTTAAGTGGCGAACGACAAATACGCGAAACGGCAGAAGCATTACGTAAACACCACCCTGATAAAACCGAAATCATTCCACTTTTTTCAAGACTCAGCAGCGCTGAACAACAAAAAGTATTCAAGTCACATAGCCTGCGCAGAATTATACTCGCTACCAACGTAGCAGAAACATCGCTGACTATTCCGGGAATACAGTATGTCATTGATACCGGCTATGCACGTATCAGTCGTTATAGTTATCGAACCAAGGTACAACGTTTGCCGATTGAAAAAATATCTCAGGCCAGCGCTAACCAGCGTAAGGGTCGTTGCGGAAGAACCAGTAACGGCATATGCATTCGATTATATTCAGAGGATGATTTTAATAACCGTTCTGTCTTTACCGATGCCGAAATATTACGCACAAACCTGGCCAGCGTTATATTACAAATGCATAACATTCGCCTTGGTGATATTGAAAAATTTCCCTTTATCGATAAACCCGATGCACGATTAATTAAAGACGGCTACCAGTTGCTTGAAGAACTACAGGCAATGAAAAACAAAAGCATTACCCGCATTGGTAAGCTTTTATCACGTTTCCCAATCGATCCTCGGTATGCACGCATGCTGATCGCAGCGAATGAATTTTCCAGTTTAAATGAAGTTTTAATTATCGTCAGCGCATTAAGCATTGCAGATCCACGTGAACGGCCTATGGATAAACAACAACAAGCTGACCAGGCGCATTCACAATTTAAAGATGAAAAATCAGACTTCGCTGCTTTCATTAACTTATGGAATTACTACCAGGAGCAACGGCAACACCTCTCACAAAATAAGTTGCGAAAGCTATGTAAAAAAAGTTTTCTTTCGTATACACGCATGTTGGAATGGCGTGATATTCATAGCCAGTTACTCAATCAATGTAATGATGTTAAGTACAGGATAAATACAACAGCGGCTGGTTACGATGCTATTCACCAGGCCATGTTAAATGGGCTACTTAGTCATGTCGGATTTAAAAATGAAGATGGTGAATACCAGGGCGCAAGAAATACCGTGTTTGCTATTTTTCCGGGTTCAAGCTTACGAAAAAAACGCCCGCAGTGGATCATGGCTGCTGAAATGCTGGAAACACAACGCCACTATGGCCTGACTGTTGCTCAAATAGACCCCAGCTGGCTAGAAAAACAAGCGAGTCATTTAATTAAGAAATCATATTTTGAAGCGCACTGGGAAAAGCGCCCTGCTCAAATTGCCGCGTATGAAAAATCAACCTTGTATGGTCTTGTGATCAACCCAAGAAAGAAAGTCAATTACGGTCCAATTGATCCAGTATTATCTCGTGAACTCTTTATTCGTGGTGCATTCGTTAACAGGGAATACTCCGGTCATGCTGCCTTTTTTAAACATAACGAAGAGTTATTTACAGACATTGAAAAACTTGAACATCAATCACGTCGCCAGGATGTGCTGGTTGATGATGAAGTAGTCTACCAGTTTTATGATGAACGCATAGCTGCCGGGATATATAACAGTAAAAAGTTTGATAGCTGGCGTAAACAAGCAGAAAAAGACAACCCGGAGTTATTATTTCTGAACCGGGAATACCTTATGCAACACAGTGCCGGCGATATCACTGAGGAACAGTATCCCAAGCAACTCAAGGTAAATAATATGTCTTTACCACTGAGTTATCATTTTGAACCGGGCAGTGAAGATGATGGTGTTACCTTAACCGTCCCGCTTACTGCACTGAATACCCTCAACCCTGTGCAATTTGAGTGGTTGATCCCAGCTTTGCTTAGAGAAAAAATTACACAACTGATAAAAACCCTGCCAAAGAATACCCGGAAAAATTTTGTGCCTGCACCGCAATATGCTGATGCATGTATTGAGGCTATTCATGATCGTTCAGCACCATTAATTTATACCATTAGCGAACAACTCTCGAAAATGTCCGGTATTAATATCAGTGATGATGCCTGGCAAGCAGACACGCTTGATCCACATTTCTTTATGCGCTTTGATATCCGTGATCAAAATAATCATAGTATCGCAAGCGGACGTGATTTAATCGAGTTACAGCAATCACTTAGTCATGAAGTATCAAAGCAATTTAGCAACCATATCAACTGGGATATTGAACAACATAATATTACCCAGTGGGACTTTGCTGATATTCCCGAAGTAATGAATAAAACCGTAAACCAGCTCGAAGTAAAAGGCTTTCCCGCGCTACAGGATGAAGAAAACAGTGTCTCGATCGTGATTGTTGATACCGAAGAGCAAGCTGCGGCCATTCATCATGACGGTTTAAAACGGTTGTTTAAACTTTCCCTGAAACAGGAAATCAAGTACCTGATCAAAAACCTGCCAGGTATACAGAAAATCTGTATGAGTTATAACAGCTTTGGCAGTTGTAATGACCTAAAACAATCGATCATAGATGCCGGCATCGAGGAAAGCTTTTTTACAGGAAATAATAACATCAGGACAAAGACCGATTTTGAAAACAGGTTACAACAAGGACGCAATAATCTAATTAGTAATACCAACGAAGTCTGCAATATATTAGGCCAGGTATTTGAGCTATACAGCAATATTAAAAAAAAGTTAAAGAAAAGTAATAAACCCAACTGGCTGGTCAGCTTAAATGATATACAATCACAACTAGACCACCTGGTTTATGAAGATTTTGTTTACTTTACGCCGATAGAATATCTTAAAAATTACCCACGTTACCTACAAGCAATTCAGCAACGTCTCGACAAACTACAGCAAGCAGCTGATCGTGATCGTCAATACTGCAATATGCTAAGCCAATACTGGGAACACTTTGTAGAGTTAAATGACGAGTATTATGACAATCCTGTTTTTTCGCTTTATCGCTGGATGTTAGAAGAATTCAGGGTATCTCTCTTTGCCCAGGGTTTAAAAACACAAATGCCTGTTTCAGAAAAACGAATCGAAAAACAGTGGCAGGAAGTAAAGAAAATACTCAACTAATATTTAATACTAACGGCAATTTGTCGTCTGATATTTTCATCTAACCTTTATAAACTTCACGCCTGTCCTTACCGCCCCTATGAGAAAAAAGCATATTCATTTACATGTAATTTATTTATCTCAAACTATATCTAATAAGGCACCTTCTAATTTTTTGTATTTAAATTGATAACCTGCATCCAGTGCCTTTGCGGGCACCACTTTCTTTCCCGCCAATAATATTTCTTCACCCATTTGCCCCATCAAGAATTTTATTGCTAACGATGGCATTGGTAACAAGGTGGGTCGTTTAAGGACTTTGCCAAGAGTTTTAGTAAATTCTAGATTGGTGACCGGATTTGGAGATGTGCCGTTAACAGCACCATTTAAGTTATTATTTTCAATGCAATACAAAATAATACCAACCAGGTCATCTAAATGAATCCATGGCATCCATTGTTTTCCATCGCCAATTTTTCCACCTAATCCTAATTTAAAAGGTAAAAGCAATTTACTTAATGCCCCACCATCTTTACCCAGCACAATACCTGTACGCAGCAAACACGTTCTTATTCCAAAATTTACGGCCTGTAAGGCCGTTGTTTCCCATTGCTGGCATAATTGGCTGGAAAAACTATTATCACCTTCTAGCGTCTCATCCACATCGCTGTCAGAGACACCAATGCCATAGTAACCAATCGCTGAACCACTAATTAATAATTTAGGTTTGTGTTCTGTCATTTCTAAATAAGTAATTAAGTTTTGTGTTGTTTCAATCCGGCTATTGATAATCCGTTGTTTTTGTTGCTCACTCCAGCGCTTATCTGCAATTGGTTCACCGGCTAAATTAATCACGACATCTATATTATTCTTTAGTTGTGCCAATTCAGAAATTCCTATCATAGGTGCTTTGATTGATTCAGGGTGTCGAGTGACAATCGTTATATGATGATTTTCTTCCCTTAAACGAGTGCTAACAGCAGAGCCGATAAATCCTGTTCCACCTGTGATTAAAATATTCATTTGATATACCTGATAATTATCTAATTCTTACAATTCTAACGTATTAATAACTAAAATAGACAGCATATTTAACTTAAGTCTGTTTCCGACACAATACATGGATATAACGCGCCAGTGAACAGTAGGGCTCTTGCCTGGAAAAACGTTTCTCTAACTCAAGCAAATCACCCTCATCAATCTGTTTTCGACGCTCGCGATGAATTCCATCATAAAAAACACGCACTCCACTTTTTGAAATAATGTCTAATTTATTCTGTTTTAACCACTGATAAACATCGTCTGGATCTTGTGGGTTTATCGGCGTCAATGTTTTTCCTTCGCCAGCCAGGCTGTCATTTAAAATATGATCAAAATTACCGTGGGTCAGGTTTTGATAAATTAAACCCGTTCGACTGTAAAACATCAGCGAAAAATATCCACCCGGTTTAATGAAAGGCAATAACGTTTCCAAGGTCTGTTGTGGTTCGGCTAACCATTCCATAACGGCATGAGATAACACAAGATCATATTGCGAATTTATGTGTTTTGATAATTCCTGTACAGGGCAATGGATAAACTCTGCACAGTTGTCCAGTGCATTCTCAGAAAATAATTTTTTTGCATCTTCAAGCATATTCGCTGATATCTCACATAAAGTGAGCTGATGATTTTTTTTAGCCAATTGCAAAGAAAAATTTCCTTGTCCCGCACCTGCATCTAAAATAGCCAATCCACCACTTTCAATTTCGGGAAGCTGCTCAACTAAATCACGCCATAAAATATTTAACCTTATCTGGCCCTTCAGGGTTTTATAGATATTTTTCCTAAACCGGGATGATAGGTTATCGAAATTCTGATCCGTTTTTATTGTCATATCAGCAAGTAGTTTCTAATTGTTTTCTATATAATCTATAGTATGTCTTTAATCACAAAAATAAAACAGCACCAATCACAGTTAAAAAAATGTCAGCAATGTCCGGATATGTTTGGTCCGGCGGTCTCGGGTAAAGCGCTGATTTCACCTGTTATGCTAATTGGACAAGCCCCTGGCGACAAAGAAATTCTTATCCCTAAACCTTTTGCCTGGACTGCGGGAAAAACATTATTTAAATGGTTCAATTCAATTGGGCTGACCGAAGAAGAATTCAGAAATTTAATCTATATGTCAGCCGTGTGTCGTTGTTTTCCCGGTAAAAAAACCAAAGGTGGTGATCGGGTACCCAATAAAACCGAAATTAAAACCTGTTCTCGCTGGTTAAATCGTGAAATTGAATTACTTCAACCTAAATTAATCTTACCGGTTGGTAAGCTAGCCATTTCCCAGTACCTTGAAGTAAAGAAACTCACCGACGTCATTGGCAAGGTTCACTCAACCAAACTCAATGGTTTAGCAGTTGATATGATCCCCTTGCCACATCCTTCCGGCGCATCGACCTGGCACATCACTGAACCAGGCAAATCTCTGCTACAAAAAACACTAAAGCTTATAAAAGCCCATCCAGTTTGGCAGGAAGTACTGAGAAATAAAAAAGGGACTATTAAAAAATAGTCCCTCTTATTGACAGTCAAATTGCTAACGATTAATTATTCCATTTTCAATTTGACAACATCATTTTTTTCTAAGGTCCATTGATGCATTGAGCCATCATACATTTTTACATTCTTATTACCCATTAACTCACTTAGCACAAACCAGCTTCCTGTTGCCAGGTGACCACTATTACAGTAGGTAACAGATTTCTTATCGGTTGAAATACCCATTTGCTCAAACAATGATTTTGAATCAGATACTTTCAAAAATTTTGCCGGCATTTTAGTGGAGAGTAATTCATTTGGGTAAGGTTTTGCACCAGGTATGTGACCATTTGCATAAACGTATGATTTTTTACGCCATGTACCCAAATATAAACTAATCGCACGCGTATCGACTAATTGCGTTTTAGATTTTACCGCTGCGGCGACATCTTTGCTGGTAGCTAGAATTTCTTTACGTTCTGCCGTTGAAACCCAGTTACCTTTTCTCGCTTTGCTTGCTTTTGTACTGACTTTCCGCTTATCAATAATCCACTGCGCCATGCCGCCATTTAATATAGCCATATTATCATGCCCATAATATTTCATTTGCCAATAAAAGCGGGTGGCCATAGTTAAATGCCCATTATTTTCACCTTTAGACACGATAACGATCTTGCTATCCTTATTCACGCCAGACGCCTGCAGCAATTTTTCAAATGCTTCTTTCCCAACCCGCATTTTTTGCACCGTTTGGCCATTAACTTTAATTTTTGTTCTTAACTTTTTATAGTTAACCAAAGTTGAACCGGGAATATGCCCTCCCACTTTTTTAAGTTTCGACTTACCTGTTTTTTTGTTTTTTTTAAATACTGGCTTTTTAGTAAAACTTTTTACATCTTTTCTTATATCAAGAATCACCACGCTGTCTTTATTTTTTGCTAACCAGTCAGTTTCAACAAGCGGTCCTGGTAGGTTTACCGCGTGAGCCATATTCACCCAGAATAAAGCAAATGTACTAACTAACACTGATTTAAAAATTTTCATATTAAACACCTTCTATTAATTTTTAATACTCTGATTATAGTAATGAATGATATTTCTGCTTGTCTTTTGTAGACATTTTTTTACTGCAGTTGTTCTTTTAAATTAATCGTTGTTTCTGATAATAAATAAATATCCTTATTTTGTCTTATATCAATCCCATCAGCTAAATTTTTCATTTTATTCAGTATCTTATCGCGATTCTTTAATAACTCTCTTACGCTATTCTTATCCAGGCTAAGTAATGACAACAGCCAGCACTCGGTCAATTCAGTTTGCGAGTCATAAGGAATATCCCGTAGTTTATCAGCTAATAGTTCAGCATCTTGCCAGCTTTCTCCAGTTACCCACTGGTTTACGGTAAACCAACCAAGCGGTTGGCCCATGTCATCCATCGCTAATGCAACCAGATGAGCCCACTCTTCAGGTTCATTTTTAGTGCGGACAAAAATATGAAAGTGACCGTGCTCTCCCGGAAAATTATGATTACCCGCCCGCGTAGCCGGATGACAATGATAATAAGCCCGCCAACCTGACTGGTTAAATTGTAATAAATCAGCAGGGTATTTTTTGTTTTCTTCTACTGCTTTATCGCAACTAATCACCTGCAAGACAGGATTGGTTTCATTTTCAGCCAGCTCGAGTAAACAGCGGATAAATGACTCCCTGGCTGAATTTGGCAAATTTAGTCACCTAGGCCGCAAGGCGAACTGTCTGAATCGTCTGAATCCATCGAACAGGGTGATTCCGATCCCATGCCACAAGGACTTTCTTCTTCATCACTCATATATTGTTCCTCTGAACTCGGAACAGGATCAGGCAAGCGGTGCTTAGTATGATCAATCGCAACAGCGATTGCTGCCAGGCTAAGTGCTGAGCCAACGATTAAACGATTTGTTTTTTTCATGATACACCTCGATAAGGTTTATCAAACTTCATCCAAACGCGAATCTTCACACCAACAATACCACCAGTAAATGCTGCGATTAACCACAACCAGCCATGCAAACTTCCTGAAGCAATCCCGCCTAATAAAGCACCAATATTACAACCAAAAGCCAGCCGTGCCCCGTACCCCAATAACAAACCACCAATTATTGCAGTCAGAACCCGTTTCGATTTCAACTTACCTTCCGGCGCATACTTGCCTGCTAAAGCAGCAGCTAACATAGCACCCAGGATAATGCCAAAATTCATGACCGAGGTGATGTCTGCCAAAACACTCTGGTTTAACGCTTTAGCCGGATAACCGCCAGACCAGTAAGCCCAACTTGCCACATCACCACCTAGTGCTGACCAGATTTTTGCTCCCCATAATCCAAATGCAAAAGTGATTGACCAGGGGTAACCTGCCATCAGTAGCGTGATAAAACCAAATAAAGTTAAACCTACAACACCCCACCAAATAGGCCATGGTCCATGAACAAGTTGCTCAATAAAATTCTCATGTTTTGTTTTGGCTGAAAAATCCTGTAATTTTTGGTGACGTTTAATTTCTCGTGAAGAGACATAACGATATAAAACAGCCAACACAACCAACTGAGTCACTAAGGCAGGCAACCAGCCAAGCTCGGTTATTAATGAAACTTTGCCAATATTGGGCAGCGCTAACCACCAGGGTAAGTGATAAGAACCAATGGTTGCTCCTATAATAAAGAAGCTAATGGTTATCAACATATCAGTCTGGCCCTGGCCCACTGTAAACAAAGTGCCTGAACCACAACCTCCACCGAGCTGCATACCAATACCAAATAAAAAAGCACCGACAACAACAGAGGTACCAATCTGGCCAAGCGCGGCGTGACTGTTTATCTCCGGAAAAACTTTAGCAACAACCGGGAAAAATAAAATAGATGAACAAGCAACTAAAATGAGTTGTGCACGAATACCGACGCTACGTTGAGAGCGAATATACATTCGCCAGCCACCGGTAAAACCAAACATGGCATGCATTAAAGAAATACCCAACACAATACCAACCAGGAACAGTAACGCCTGTTTTAAACTGAAATCGTTTTGCAGTAGTAACGAAATAGCCAGAATAGCGACACTAATAAATAAAACGACCAGCTTGTCTGGTTTATTTTTGGTGACAGCTTCCATAGTTACGCCTACCTGTTAAATGATATCCGAAAACAATAACATATCTCATAAGTTAATATGAGTGATTTAGATCAATTAAACTACATTTACCCTATTAGTTTAAGTTTTTCACTACGACTCAGTTTCTTAATTGCTATCTCCCGCTTAGTGGCGGCACTACGATTGGGCTGTGGTTCTTCATAAACACATTTAACCGGCCGGCGAGCACGGGTATATTTAGCGCCCTCTTGTCCACTATTATGTTGCTCAACACGCTTTTCTATATTATTGGTAATACCGGTATAGAGTGTTTTGTCACTGCACTCTAATATATAGACAATCCACGCTGCTTTATTTTCATCTGTCACTTTTGTTGAAAACCTAAACCCAGCTTAGCAAACCCCTGGCATAACAAAGCTTTGCGCTTTTTCAACGACGCTTCTGAATATGTTTTTGCCGGGAAAGCCCCCCATACCGGGCCGGGCCAGGCAATATCGGTTTTGTAGCGAACGATATGATGAATATGCAACTGAGGCACCACGTTACCTAACGCCGCGACATTCATTTTATCTGCATTAAATTCGCTTTTAAGGTATTCAAGTAACGAGTTTGATTCAAGTTGCAACTGTGACTGGTCTTCTTTTGCCAGTTCAAAAATTTCTACCTTATCTTCACGATCAGGCACTAACACACACCAGGGATAATTTTCATCTCGCATTAATAACACGTGACACAATTTAAACTTCCCAAGCAGTTCGCAATCTTTGAGTAAGCGGGGATCAAGTGCCGTCAATTTAAGAGTCCAGCTTACGTTCTATTTCCTGCACCAACACCCAGGGCGCAATCACCACGGTCCAGAGACTGGCCTGTGTTTCATGCCACTTTTTTGCATCTTCAATGTCTGCACCGATGACTTTTTTTTCGTTAATCCACTTTTCCAGTGATGTCTTATCATCGCGACTCATAACAATCGCAACATCTAAAACATCAACGCCTTTCGCTACTTTAAATACAACACCGCGTGCAAAATGTTTTTCAAGATCTACCCAGGGCAACTTACTGGTTTCACCGTGCAGGTGTGCACGTAATTCTTCATCTGACATGAGTGATACATCAACTGCCATATTTCTTCCTGTCTATTTAGTTGTTACCCAGTTAATTAAATGTTCAGGTAACTGTTCATAATGGATATTATCTTCAGAAACCACTTTGCCTGCGATAGATATATTGGCTTCTGCCACACTTTCTTTTCTTCCTGTAATTAAAGGATGCCACTCGGGTAGTGGTTCACCCAATTGTAATAACCGGTATGCACAGGTTGAGGGCATGACTTCCAAAGCCTCCGTATTCTCAACACTCAGTATCATGCAATCCGGCATACTCACTTTTCGATTTTCATAATCTGTACAACGACATTTATTGATGTCCAGTAATTTACAGGTTACGTTAGTGAAATAAATTTCACCGGTGTCTTCATCTTCTAATTTATTCAGGCAACAACGGCCACAACCATCACATAAAGATTCCCATTCCTGCGGTGTCATTTCAGACAGGGATTTTACTTCCCAAAAATTTACTGACATGCCACTTAATCCTTCTCAGCAAGACTGGCACAATTAATACAAAGTGCTACCGCGGGATCTACCTCAAGACGTGCTGTAGAAATGAGTTCATCACACTCGAGGCAATAGCCATAATCACCCGACTCTATCCGCGATAGCGCAGCTGCAATTTTTCGCAGCCCTTCCTGGTGACGCGATTTCGTTTCCTGTGACATCGCCTGACCTTGCAAAGCATCCATACGCGAGAGGCGACCGACTTTACTTTGATCTAACTCGACAATTTTAGATGATTCATCTTCACTTGCAATCGTCGCCATTAAGAGTTTTTTGTTCTCTAGTAACGCATCACGAAAATCACTAATTTGTTGTGGGGTTAAGCTCATGCGATTTTAAAATTATCCGGCGTTAAAGATTAAGCCATTCAACCAGGTAATAAATATATTGTCCTTCTGACGATTTAGAAGGCCCCAGCACTTTTGCCGGGAACAGGTTTTTATCTGAATTCGCCTGATCCAGTGCATCTTCTGCTGACGCAACAACCTCAACACAGCCTTTAGGGAAACGATTACGACTGCGCTTTGGCACATAGACAATCGCATAATGCTCTTCAGACACCGTGGTGTAAGGATCGGGCGGTACAAAACCACGCATACTTAACCTGCCTTTTCCATATTTTTTACAAACAACAATTTACTACCGCAATCACGGCACAAGTAATGGCCTGTACCACGCACTACTTTATTATGTCGCCGGCTAGTCAGTTCATAATCCTGGCAGGCACAACGATAGATATATTTCTGATACTGACGAAACGGAACACCAGTTAAATCATAATTCGCGGTACGGTTAGCCGCAACACCAAACACCTGCATCACGGATTTCCATTCATTCCCGTGTGGCCGGATGTTTCTTAAGCCGAATAAAACATCCGTTACATAGTGCGCAACTTCATGTGGAATAGTTTCATTAAAATTATCATCAAAATATTTTGCAAACACATAGGGATTATAACGTATCACGCTTTGACCGGCTTTTACCCGGTACATACCTGCTGCTTTGCCGGTTAAATCAAACAACACGGGGATGTCACTAAAAGACTGGTTGTAATAATCAGCAGCACTTTCAATAAAATGATGTGTTTGCTGGGTAACCCTATCCTGTTGAGTTACAGAAATTGGCTGAATGGGATTATTTTTTAACGGCATGAGCGTTAGTTTACACTATGCCCGATATGAAAAAACGACAGAATTCCGGCTAATATCAATTCTGGTTAAAATTTTCATGCTGGGGCCAGTCATCTGCATTAATCGTTTCCTGGTAAGCATGCCATGTGGCGTGACCAATTAGTGGCATTAAAACAATAAAACCCAGAAATGCCGTAGCAAAACCAATCAAGACAATAGCAACGATGATGATCGCCCATAAAAACATTACCAGTTTATTCCGCAGTACCGCGTTAATGCTGCTAATTACCGCGGTGATCACATCTACTTTTCTGTCCATAATCATCGGTAAAGAGAAGGCACTAAAAGTAAAAATAATGGCAGAAAAAATCGCCCCGACAAAGGTACCTACCGATAAGAAAACAATAAATTGTGTCCAGTCAGCGTTACTTTCCGACGGAAAAAATATATGAATCATCGATGCAGAACGGGCCCAGATTAAAAATACCACCGATAAAATAACCGCAAAAACCAACTCATTACTTAAATGTCGTCTGCCCTCGCGCAAACAATAACCCAACCGGGGTGTCATGCCTGCTTGAATCTGGCAACTAATTGAATACAGGCCAATCGCCAGAACAGGTCCAAGAAAAACAAAACCTGACAACAAGCTGGCTAATAAACCAAGCCCGCCAAAATGCCATACCATGAAACTCACACAGTAACTCAGTACCACGATAATTAAACCGTAGCTAAGACTTTGTTTTGGTGCCGTTTTTATGTCTGACCAACCCAGGCGTAACCAGCGTAATGGTGCCTGCACCGTCAATTTATTACAGGGCGCAACGAAAGGAAGCTCTTCAGTATTTATCGATTTATTATCAGCCGACATAGCGTATCTCTCGAAGAGTAGCTTATTATTATTGTGATATAACCATGCTTCTATTGAGTTAAAGTAACGCTGTGAACTGATAAATTCAAGCTTCTGCTTAACAGAAACACTAAATAGATTGGCTAAATTTGGCTAAAGCTTGCATATAGGGGCCGATACTTTGCATAAATCCATCGTTATGACCACCATTAATTTGTAGAAATGTCTTGTCTGTGACGATGCCGTCATATAATTTTACCCCCAACTGATAAGGAATAATCTCGTCTCTCGGGCTATGAATATATAGTACGGGTGAGGTTAACTTATGTGCTTTTTTCAACGAATCAAACGAGTAACGATAAAAGAGCACTTTAGATACCACAGGTAAAATTAAATCTGCAACATCACGTACAGAACTAAATGTCGATTCTAATATAATACCGCCCGCTTTAACCTTGGCCGCTAAATTAACAGCAACAGCTCCACCTAAAGAACGGCCAAAAATAATAATTTTTTCGGCTGCTATTTTTTTTGCTGAAGTTAAATAGTTCCAGGCGACATCTGCAGACTGGTATAAACTTTTTTCAGAGGCGCTACCTTCACTTGCACCATAACCGGGGTAATCAATAATCAAGACATTCAGTTTTAACTTGTGAAAAATATAAATTGAATCGCCACGATGAGAAATATTTCCGCCATTGCCGTGAAAGAAAAGCACGGTTTTCTTTGCCTGTGGATGAGGCAAATACCAACCGGATATTTTAGTTTTATCTTCCAGCTCCAGGCTAACCGTTTCATAATCAAGCGACCAATGCTTCGGCGTAACCTCTAATTTCTCTAACGGGTAAAAAACCATGGAGGGGAAGATGATATAAAAATAAGCATTAAGAAAAAAAACAATAAACAGGATGGTAGAAACAATGCGCCATGTTATTTTCTTTAACGAATTATTTATCATTAGCTTATTTTTTTTGCAAAAACTTTTTAATGATATGTGCCGCCGCAATAAAACCAAAGCTACCCGTTACAAATGAAGCGGCGCCATAACCAAAACGACAGTCTAATGAAACGCCGTGAATCCCTGGCTTTTGATGACTCACCGTGCCGTCTTCTTTTGGGTAAAGTTGTTGCTGCCCAGAAAAAACACAATCAACCCGAAAGCTACGTTTAGGATTACGGGTAAAGTTATACTGCTCACGCAAGGTTGCTCGAACTTTTGCGGCCAAAGCGTCATTATAGGTTTTCGATAAATCAACCACCTTAATCGCAGTGGGGTCCGTTAGGCCTCCCGCCCCGCCCGTGGTAATCACAGGGATTTTATTGCGCTTACAGTAATAAATTAAACCGGCTTTAAATTTTATGCTGTCTATGGCATCAACCACGTAATCATAACCACGTGGTGTACTAGTTCCAGACAAATAATCTGACATGTTATCAAGCGTGATAAAATCATCGATGACATTAACTTCACACGCCGGGTTAATTTGTTTTACCCGCTCTTGCATTGCCACGCATTTTTTTTGCTCAAGGGTATTGGCTAAAGTATGGATCTGCCGGTTAATATTTGAACTGGCAATGGTGTCATAATCAATCAGTGTGATTCTACCAACAGCAGAACGTGCCAGCGCTTCAACCACCCATGAGCCAACCCCACCAATGCCTACCACGCAGACGTGCATGTTTTGAATTAAGGCATAAGCTTGATTGCCGTATAAACGTTTAATACCGGCAAAAGCATCGTCGTTATTTTCTGTCGGGTCAATCTCGGTCATAAGCTGAAAAATTAATTACCTCACTTGCATTAAGTGATGTTTGCTGTGCAATAAATTTAATGTCCTGGTTTCTAATGCTTGCCAGTGCGGTTAAAGCATCCACTATATATTCGGGGCTGTTGCGTTCACCGCGGTGAGATTCTACCACCATATCAGGGGCATCGGTTTCTAATACAATAGACTCTAGCGCTAACTCTTTTGCCAGTTTATGTATTTTGCTTGAATTCTTATAGGTTAAGGTGCCACCAAAACCCAGTTTAAAACCCAGGGCAATGTATTTTTCCGCTTGTTGCAGGCTGCCGTTAAAGGCATGGCAAAACCCGCCTTTCACTTTTATTTTATTTAATAACTGTAATACCTGGTCATGCGCTTTTCTAACATGCAAAATAACCGGCAAATCATGATTTTTAGCGACCAATAACTGTTGTTCAAACACGGCCAACTGTTTTTCTTTATCTAATTCTTTAATATAAAAATCCAGGCCAATTTCACCAATCGCAACCGGTTGCGTATCAGAAACACGCTTGTCTAATTCGTCAATATCAGTTGACCGATGCTGCTCAATAAAAACCGGGTGTAAGCCCAGCGCGGGATATAAACCCTTAGTACTGGCGCATAACTCAATTAAGCTGGGCCATGTTTTAGATTCAATTGCTGGAACAACAATCTTTGAAATACCCGCAGCGTGGCAACGTTCAAGTACAGCGACGCGATCAGCGTCAAAATCTGCGACATCAAGATGGCAATGGGTATCGATGATTTCCATAGTGAGAGTTTAGCGGTAACACGAAAAATTAACTACTTGCTTGTGCCGTAATCGGCTGCGATACGGCTAAGGACGATAGACGATAATTGTTGCACAACTCCTTTACGATCAGGCCTGACATGTAAACCTTTTAACCAGATAACTTCATTAGGTTGGCCGAGTGCCTGGTGTAAAGTGGCGACACTCTTTTTTGGGAAGGTGACATCGTGTCGCGTGTTAATAACAATTACCGGGCGCGGTGAAATTTTCCCCAGCCATAACTCGGGTTTCAGGTAATGCCCGGCAATAACATACTCCAGTAAGCTTGCCGCAATTCGCCGCAGAGATTTATTCATAACATCACTACTCATATAATATTCAAAAACAGATGCCGGGTCCGCCGCGCCTTGTACCAGCCATACCCGTTTAACTCGCTCATCCATCGCACCGGGGACAGCGGCGAGAAAGGCACCAAAGCTCACCCCCACAATTTCAACCTGCTCCGGGTTGACATAAGGTTGTTTGATTAAATAGTCCAAGGCAAGCAATACCGCAGGCGTAGTATCGATAATGGCTTGTTGTATTTCTTTAACGTTCAATAAAAACTGGCTGATATCGTTAATCTGTATATCGCCATAATAAGGATAAGATATCGCGGCAAGAATAATCCCTTTTGAATCATCAATCAGCTCAGTTGCCCGACGACCCGTACCATAACCGGCTAATACAATTGATAAGGGACGTGAGGTGGTTATCTCCTTAGGAATATGAACGGTTAAATCCACCACTAAACCGCTTGTTGATTTGAGCGTTACATCAATAAATCGATTTCCCTTTTCTTGCCACGTTCTTGTTTGAGTGACATTAACGACACTCCCCTTGCGTTGTAAAAAGGTGTCACTGGGATCAAAAAAAACAGGCGCAAAAAAGTAAATGATGGGTATAAGTAACAAGAGTACTGAAAACAATAAAACATACCCTATTTTAAAATATTTAAACCGTGTCTCTTTTTTTGCTTTCATAAGCTTATTTTAGCGGTAATTTATTGCCTATACTGAATAATTTCTATCCCTGAAGCTACTTTTTCCCTTTAATATCACAATAGGGAGTCTTAGCTAATCCACGTGATATACCCTAACTAAAAATATGACATTAAGACTACTTTTACGCCCTAATATCACAATAGGGAGTCTTAAAAGTGATATATTAAGCCCAATAGGGAGTCTTAGAAGACGTCATATCAACAAGTTATATTTTTCAGATGACGCAAAGATCAAGGTCACAAAATTTATAAAATAGGAATATTCCTACATTAAAATAAGAAAAAACTGACAAATAATTTTCGTAAAATATGATAGAAAAGCGAAGTAACTTGATTGGCAGCATATGCGAGCATCATGCAGACCATCAAGTTACTTCGCTTTAACTGACTATATTTAAAAACATTATTTTTTTTGTTTTTACCTTATAATAAAAACAAAATAGTTTTAAAAACAGGTTGTAATAGAAAGTTGAGCGAGTCATCTTACAAATATAACAAATCGCTGAAGCGGACGTGTTTCATGTTCACTCGCAGTAGTTGCTGCGTGCACACGCCGCTTAGCTCCGATCGTTAGGCATATAAAATCATGAGTAAACTTTCAGAAGGAATATTTCATCACTTCCCAGAAATACGGGAAACTTCAGAAGGTGAAGAGGATTTAGATTATGTGCTTACTGCAAATATAATTTTCTGGTTAGAAACTGTTGAAATAACAAATGAAATTATAAAAAGAGTTTCTAGTTTCAATTCTTGGTGTCTGTCTCAACCTCGAAGCAAAGGTTCTGATGATATTTATACGGTATTAGTTGTTGGTTTCTATGAGGGTTTAATTGAAAGTGAAAAAACTCGTGAACTTGCAACTAAAATTATTCCAAAAGAAAATATGGTAAAAAACAAAGAGTACTTCATAAACTGGCTTGGTGAAGAAATGTACAATAATACTATTGAGCAATATAAATAAAATGCCTAACAAGTGCATCAAGAACATTCGCTTTTCGCTCATTTGGACAACTAAAAGCCGTGCTCCGCACGTTTTTAGTTGCCCCTTATGCTAATCGTTATATTTTTCAGAT
>CAMYJG010000011.1 GCA_947258695.1 uncultured Ectothiorhodospiraceae bacterium
CCGATATAAGTACTAATTGAAGCAAAAGCACTGCTTTTCTTCCTCAACAGATAAGGTGATTCACATGAAAAAGTTCGTTGTTATATTAGCAAGTTTTGTTCTTTCAAGTGGTGTAGCTTTAGCAAACCCAAACTCTACTGATTGTGGTGACGATGACTCGAAACCAATTACAGTATCAAAGGTTCAAAAATAAACAGCAGTAAAGAATCTTCTATAAATTAAGCTTCTTCTATATGGAAGCTTTTTTTTTTGCCTTAAAAAACTCACTCCGTTCAAAGTACTGACAAACAATCTCCCATATAACCTTGTTTAGATTAAGGATATGCTGTTTGCATTGTTTATTTTAACTACCATTCATCTCTCAGCTGTAAGTCTAAACGTTGTCCATTAACTGTATCGCTATGACCATTAATAAATAAAATAAACTAATAGTAATAGCTAGTATATTATATGGCCTGCTGTTAAAACGGGGTTAGTAACCGAAATGTTACCCTTCATCAAACAACGCTGATAAATATAAACAAAATAAATTAATAATAATATTCTAATAAGAAATTGAGATGCACCACAACTCTTACGTTGTGTATCTAAGCTAATAAACTTTTCTTGATAAACATGAAGAGTAAGACGAATGTTATTGAGTAGGGCTTTTTAGCGTAGTTGGAGGAAACACCTAAACCATGATGTCTAAGCTCATCTTACTTATTATATCGTTGCCATTATTATCCGCCCTGTTGACACATCTTTTGGCGGGTCAACTTGGTCGATGCGTAGCCCGTATTAGTGTCGCTGCCATTTTACTCAGCGTAATCAGTTCAGCCGTATTACTAGGGATGTCTCTATCAGGGGATTTAGTCGGTGAATCTATCGCAACCAGTCCCTGGACAGTGCTGTTTTATGACCCATTGAGTATTTTAATGACGCTGGTTATCAGCATCATCAGCTTAATCGTGCATATCTACTCAATACGCTACATGGCTGAAGAGTCAGGCTACGCACGATTCTTCGTCTTACTCGATTTAATGACTGCCTCACTCATACTCATGGTAGCTGCAGGCGACTTAATTACCCTCGTCATTGCATGGCACTTTGTTGGTGTGCTGCTTTATTTCTTGCTTGGTCACGATACACGCAATACTTCAGCATACCGTTACGCTTTTTGGACCTTTATTACTTACCGCATAGGTGACTTACCTTTAGTTCTTGCCGCGGTATTGTTATTTCAAGCATATGGAACATGGTCGCTACCCACCATATTTGAACAAATGAGTCAGAATCCCAATGCCCATGAGGTATTTGGATTAGCTTTACCTGAAATGGTTGGAATCCTGATCGCGCTGGCGGCCTTTGCCCGCTCAGCACAATTCCTGTTGCATACATGGCTGCCTTATACAATGGAAGGTCCAACTCCGGTATCAGCCTTAATGCATGCAGGTATCGTAAATGCGGGTGGGTTCTTAATTAATCGTTTCGCACCCGTATTCGCGAATACCAGTGATGTGTTGCAATGGGTCTTTATCGTCGGTTTTATCTCTGCGGTAATTGGTTCAGTTCTAATGCTGACACAAAACGATATTAAAAAATCACTTGGTTATTCTACCATGGGGCAAATGGGCTTCATGGTGATGGAGTGTGGTATCGCAGCATTCTCACTCGCGATATACCATCTTATCGTACACGGTGTATTTAAAGGTACCTTATTCCTAAGTGCCGGTAGCGTAATTAATGCAACACGAAAAAATGATGGTGTACCGAAAGATGATTTATATACCTTTATTGTCGAGAAACGGCCAGGTATTACACGTAAACCCTGGTTGTTAATGGCGTTAATAACGTTAGCAGTGCCATTAGCTATCTTAGTAATATCTCATTTGTTTATTTCGGTAGATTACTTCAAAAAACAAGGCGCAATTATCTTATTGTTCTTTGGCTGGATCACCGGGGCACAACTTATTTTTGCCACCTATCGCACCCGAACGCAAAACCTTTGGCGTCTGGTATTCATCAGTATCTTATCGTTTGCGGTTGTGATTATGGGTTATATCTTTATCAGCCATGCCTTCGATCTTTATCTCTATCCTGACGCAGCACTACGTGAACAACTCTATGCTGCAGCGAGTATTGATAAGATACGTTTTGATATCATTGTTGCCATCATTGCAGTAGCCATTGTAATTAGCTGGTTAATGGCGTATTACTCCGAGCGTATAGGTGTAGAACAAAAAGATAAAAGCCGTTGGTGGAAAACATTTTATGCCTTGTTCTCACGTGAGTTTTATATGACCGATCTTTACACACGACTTACACGAAATATCCTTGCTACCTCCAATAAACTCAATGTTTGGTTAAGGTGGAATTAATATGCAGGATATGACTCTACTACTCACAGCACTATTCCTGCCTCTGTTCCCATTAAGCATGGTGTTTAATGCGCTGTTTACTCGTATACAACATGTAGCATTACGTGTCATTTTACTCGCAACGTGGCCACAAATTGGTCTTGCCATACTCTTTACAACAGACACCGCGGTACCAACCTGGATGTTAACCTGGGCACTCATTACTGCATTACTTTATGCCTTTAGAATGTTAGCGCTGCGTGATGTTGGGCAATGGACCAGTTTTCTCGCAACCTCCTGGTGGGCAGTGTTATGGTTACTCGCAACCGATCATAATCAAGACACATTACAACTTTACGCAATCGGTTTAACTATACCCTTCATATTGCTGACACTATTAAGTGCAAATTTAATAAAACAATTTGGCGCAGCGTACTCGGGTTTACATGGTGGGCTGGCTCAATCTATGCCACGGTTTTCTGGCGTACTCGTTGTTGTCATACTCGCATCAATCGCAACACCGTTGTTCCCTAACTTCTTTATTATGTTAAAAATCATACTCAACACCTCTTCAGCCATGCCTATTGCTATCTTGGTATTACTTGTCATCTGGTTGTTATGGAGCTGGGCAGGCGTGCGTTTACTGCAAGGGTTAATTGTTGGCACAGCCAAGCCGGGTAGTGAAGGTGAAGTTTCCGATATAAAAACAGCAACGAGTTGGCTTTACGCGTTGATATTAATCACACTGGTTGCTGGCAGTGTATATTTTTCAGGAGTGTTTGCATGAGTCTTCCTCTTGGTACAAAACTCAAAATAAGATCAATGATCTATATTGCCGGCGAGCCGATTCCTTACTTCTGGCCAATGCGATCATTTATTCACCACAATCCATTACATGCACTTGAGCATTTACCATTCAAAGACGCGGTATCAGAAGGTGAACGCTTGTTTCATGGTCGAGGTTATTTACCACGGACAACGTACCAAGGTTATCTTGAGCAAGGAAAAGTTGACCATGAACATTTACGTCAAGATATAAAAACATTTTTATCCACACGCGATAATATAAACGATATCGACGAAGAACGTTGTTTGATGAACCTACTCACCAAAACAACACAGCCGGTTATTCAAGATCATTCACTTGCCAGTAGCGCAGATTTAAAAGCCGCGTTTAACGGGCAAGTTCCCACAACTGATACATCTATCAATATAGAACAAATAAAAGAATCATTACGTCAAAAATTACAGGGCGACCGTCCGGTATACGAAGCGATCGATGCGTTGTATGGAACGGAGATAGGTAAAGAACTCGATGAATTAGTGATTAAAAGTTGTCTCGACTTCTTTGATGAAGGCCAATCAGTCTGGGGTATGCCAGAGCGTGAACAAGGATTTTTCTGTGCCTGGCGTGAAGTCGCATCCTGTAACGCGAAACTGTTTGTTCGCGGTAAAGACATTAATAAAATACTTGAAGCCAATAAAAGTCCTGAAGGTATTATTTGTCGTGTTATGGAAACCCTACAAATACCCGAAGAAAACTGGGTTGCTTACTTCACCAGTGAACTCACTCGTTTACATGGTTGGGCTGGTTTTGTGCGCTGGCGCGCTAGCGCAAAACATTATTACTGGAACGAAAAATATCCTGCAGACTTAGTTGACTTTGCCGCTGTAAGATTAATTTTTGCTTTAGCATTATTAAAAGAACAAGCGCGTAAGCATATCCCTTCAACAGCAAGCGAAATTAGCAATCTTATTGAAAACCATGCCGAAGAAACCTACCTTCGCTACGAACTTAACAGCGGTTCTGTCTTACCTGCCTTTGCTGTACAAGTAGAACAAGCGCTGGCCATCGGTAATAAAAAACGCATTATTAACGTTTTCAATAAATATGTCATCAACAAACGTGCGCATGAAGCAAGTCAACAAGCGAAACGCTTACGCCAACTCGCTATCGCAGCCGATTGTAAAATCGAAGCCTTAAAAAATATGTCAGAAGACAACCTCGCTAAACTGGTAAATACATTTTCAGACTTTGAAAAACAGGAAGGTTACACCTGGCTAAGAGCGATGGAATCGCACGCCATGTCGCAATTATTAAAAGGTGTAAGCCTGCAACCAGAACCGAAAAGAGAAAAACGTCCTTTCGTGCAAGCCATGTTCTGTATCGATACCCGCTCAGAACGTATCCGTCGTCACCTTGAAAGTGTCGGCGATTACCAAACCTTTGGTATTGCCGGTTTCTTTGGTATACCCGTGAGTTTTATGGAGTTAGGTAAAGGTAGTCAAAGCCATCTTTGCCCAGTACTGCTTACACCAAAGAACCTGGTGTTAGAAATGAGTGTTGCTGAACAGCTTGATGTTAATGCGGCAACGGCAATGAAAAAAGCTGTGCATGAACTCAAAGAGTCCATCTTCGGACCATTCGTGACTGTAGAAGCTATTGGTATTCTTTTTGGTTTCGACATGCTTGGCAAAACACTTATGCCACAAACCTATCATCATTGGCGCTCGCAGTTTAAAAAGAAAAAACCACCGACACATATGTTGCTGGATAAACTCGATCGTGAACAGGCCGACTCTATCGTACGCGCAGTACAACGTGCTGTTATCGTGCAAGCGGTGCATCAAGAATTTAAACTCGAAACAGAGCAAGTTAGTGATGGCATGGTACGTGAATTACGCGAAGCCTCACTGGGTAAACTTAATGACACGGTTGTGTTTAAACAAACACTCAAGTTAAGCAACCAACAAGCAAAAGACTTTGTTAAACGTTTACAAGACGTTTACCGTATTACCCCAGCCTTCTCTCGGATACAACTCGAACAACTCGCACGTATCGGTTTTAGCCTTGATGAACAGGTGAACTTTGTTAGCCAGGCATTACGTTCTATTGGTATGACGAAAGAGTTCTCTCGTTTCATACTGTTGTTTGGTCATGGTAGTACCTCTGATAACAACCCGTATGAATCAGCACTTGATTGTGGTGCCTGTGGTGGTAATCACGGCCTGGTCAATGCGCGCGCATTAGCGCAAATGGCAAATAAAGCTGAAGTGCGTTATCGCTTACGCAAACAAGGTATCGATATTGCTGAAGATGCCTGGTTCATACCCGCATTGCACAACACTACGACTGATGAATTAAAACTCTATGATCTCGATCGACTTCCATCATCACACATCGTGTACATCGATCGATTACGTAACGGTTTATTATCTGCATCACGTTTATGTGCACAGGAACGTTTACCCAGCTTACAAATTCAAGAAACACCACGTGAACCCGCTGCGGCGTATCGCGAAATAGAACGCAACTCAATGGACTGGTCACAAGTGCGTCCTGAATGGGGTTTATCACGTAATGCCTACTTTATTATTGGCCGACGTGCACTCACGCATGAGTTAACACTTGAGGGGCGTGCCTTTTTACATTCTTATGATTACCGGGTCGATACTAAACGTCGTTTATTAGAAAACATCCTCACCGGCCCATTGGTTGTTGGCCAATGGATTAATATGGAACATTATTTTTCCACGGTCGACAATGAACGCTTTGGTAGTGGTAGTAAGGTATACCACAATGTCGCCGATCGTTTTGGTGTGATGACAGGCAACTTAAGTGACTTGCGCACGGGCTTACCATCACAAACCGTATTAAACAAAGGTTTGCCCTATCATGAACCATTACGTTTAATCACAGTGATGGAAGCGCCATTTGAACATGCAAAACAAGCTATTGAAGCCGTTGTCACGGTTAAATACCTTGTTTACAACGCCTGGATACGTTTACTCATTATCGATCCCGAAGAACAACTCGTATGCTCTTATGAGAACGGTGAATGGATCAAACGCCCATTATCTTCATTACAAAAACCCGTTTCGCCTGAGGAGGCTAATACGTTATGAAAAATCTTAATTTCAGCCAAGTCAAAAAATTAGAAATTATTTTAGAAGGCGAGCACCAGGGATTAGTGACCGACTTACTCGATCATGCCGGCGTTACCGGTTATACCATTGTTAATAACCTCTCGGGTAAAGGCAGTCATGGTTTTCATGAAGGTCACCTTATGTTTAATGAAGATGATGTGCTGGTAATGATTATTGTTGTGGTACCTGAAGAACTGGTTAATCCCATCCTCGAAGGTCTGGCGCCTTTTTATAACGATCACACAGGTATCGTCTTTATCTCTGACATCCAGGTGACTCGATTAATTAAATTTAAAAGCGATGACAATGATTAGTAGAGTTAACCATTAATTAACCGGCACAAGTTAACCATTTTCGTGTCCGGTTATTAGGCTAAAGCCGCTATGCCGTATGCTTTGCACTAATACTTTCCAGCGCAACTTCTCTACCAACAATAATATTTTCGTCTGGTATATTTTTAAGTACATCCAACTTACCCAGTCTTTTTAAAGCCTGCTCTTTCGTTGTCACGATATAAACGGAGCGCCCAGCATTCACCATTTCAAGGATAGATTCTTCAAGCGCTAACGCTGCCGAAACACCAAGATGTTTAACATCAGTAATATCGACAACAAGTGTATGACAACCACCGAACTGAGAGTTCTTACGTGTGATTGCGCGTGAGCTACCAAAGATCATTGAACCACGTAAATATAACAACATGATTTTGCCTTTAGCCTCTCTTAATATTTCTTTTTCGCGTGACGATAACTCCAGGTCTGTTTTATCAGGATCCGTCACTGCGGTAACATCATTTTCCTGCAGCTCGGATAATTTAGTGATTGTCATGATATTAGCTACAAATAATCCAATACCGACAGCAGCAATCAAATCAACAAAAACGGTAAGTAGTATTACGCCATAGGTAATTAGCGCCCCTTTACCAGAAATGAGATGGGCACGTTTAAGAAAACCCCAATCAATAATATCAATACCGACTTTTAACGCGATACCCGCTAAAACGGCTAATGGTATGACGGAAGTTAAACCTGCCGCCCATAATATTACAATCAGTAATATTCCGGCTCTGACAAGGCCAGCCAAAGCAGTTCGTGCGCCAGCCTGGATACTGACTACGGTACCCATGGTTGCACCCGCACCGGGTAAACCACCAAACAAGCCCGACATGATATTACCAATACCCTGACCAACTAATTCTTTATCTGAGTGGTGTCGTTCACGTGTAATACTATCTGCAACCACTGATGTAAGTAATGCATCGATACAACCCAACATACCGAGTACGATGGCATCGATTAACATCACTTGCCACTGTTCAACACTAAACACAGGCAGTCGTAAATCAGGTAAACCTGTTGGTATTTCACCAATCCGACGTACATCTGTCTCACTTAAAAATATCACTGATATCAAAGTACAGACAACCAATGCGACTAATGGAGGTGGTAGGTGTTGTTTAAGTTTTTTAGGTATCAGGAACAGGATTGATAATGTCAATATTGCTAAAACTGTTTCTTTTGTTTGCATACCAGAAAGTAGTGTGGGTAAATTTTCTAGTACGCCAATCACACCACCACCTGGTGCTGCTTGCCCGAGCAAAGGACCAATTTGTAATATGATTAAAATTATTCCGATGCCTGACATAAAACCGGATACGACGGTATAAGGCATCAAGGTGACATACTTACCTAACTTCATTACCCCAAACAAAATTTGAAACATGCCGGCCATAATCACAACTGTAAACGCCATCGCCATGCCATTAACAGGATCTGAAGCAATCAACTTTGCAATAACAGCAGTAAAGACAACTGTCATTGGACCGGTGGGTTCTGATATCAAGGTCGGTGAACCACCAAATAATGCAGCGAAAAAACCGATCAGGATAGCACCATATAATCCAGCCTCAGCGCCGGCACCGGATGCTACACCAAATGCCAGTGCCATTGGTAACGCAATCACCGCGGCTGTAACGCCACCATAAATATCACCGCTCTTATGCTTTAAATTAATTTCATTAAAAACTTTCATATCATCTCAGTCTCTGCAAAAAATACTGCAATAGTTATAACATGAGTAAATTTATTAAATATTATGGCTGTGAGTATAAAAATTACTAATTTATGCTTGTTATATATTAATAGCACGCCAACAATAAATTTAACTTTTATTTTTTTGTTTTTTTCTTACTAGATTTTTTCTTATTTAATGTCGTCTTTTGATCTTCTTTTAAAATGTTTTCTAATTGAGGCCACATCTTTTGCATACGTTTGCGAATTTTTGGCTCAGAACTAATAACAAAATCGCGAAATGTTTGAGCCACCAGCGATAGCTCTTTTCCCTTGGGATAAACAATATACCAGTTACGCAATATTGGAAAACCCTCTACATCAAGTACAGTAACCGGACCATCACTACCTTCTAATGATAAAGTGTGAAGTGATAACACCGATAGACCCAGGCCACCTGCAATAGCATGTTTGATGGCTTCATTATCACCCAGCTCCATACGAATAGTCGGTTGCACGCCTACTTTTTCAAACGCTTTAAACATGGAATCTCTGACGCCTGAACCCGCTTCTCGAATAATCAACGGCTCCCTGGCGATTTCTTCGAGTTTAATATTTTTCTTACCGACTAACGGGTGATTGCGTGGCGCCATAACGACCAACGGGTTAGGTGCAAAGGTAAACGATTCAACCTCAAATTCACCTTCCGGTGCCTGTCCCATGATATACAGGTCATCTTCGTTAGCACGTATACGACGGATAATACTTTCACGGTTTGTCACCATTAATGAGGGATCAATCCCCGGGTAAATCTTGCTGAATTCACCCAGTAACTCAGGAGTCAGATATTTTGCTGTCGTCACCACGCCCATATGCAAGCGTCCACGTTTCAGGCCCTTCATATCAGAAATTTTCATTTCCAGGTTTGAAAGTGTTTCAAACATACTACGGCAGGCAGCATATAACTCTTTACCTGCCTCCGTTGGTTCAACAGTGCGACCAACATGCTCAAATAAGGGTAAACCGATTGCCTCAGATAATTTTTTTATCTGCATCGATACGGTAGGTTGAGTAAGAAAGAGCTCTTGGGCAGCACGTGTAAAGCTACCCTGGCGATAGATAGCTTCAAACACCTGAAACTGACGAAAGGTGGCATAGCGAATAAGATGATCCGGCATGGCTGACGGAGGAGTAAAATCATTGTCATTGTATATTGACATACGGCTCACCTAATCTTTAATTATTGCTCTGTGATGGCTTAAGCTCTGCGATAGTATTATGTCTGACGTCACTGCATTAATTATATCGCAAATCATATGTAAAAATAGATGTTTTTTCTATTTTACATAGATTTTATTCTATAACAAATATATTTTACAACGTTAAATACTTTATTTGTTAGTTTTGAAAATGCTGCTTTAGAGTTATTACGAGGGAAAACTAAGTCGTGCTAGGAAGGTTAATACTTAATTGAAACTTGGGTGTGTAGACAGGAGTGATAAATTCAACCAGATTTTCCAGCTGGCAACTGGTTGAATAGCATCAATGTATTTATCCTTAGTCCGGCCAAACGCGACAACCAGAACCACTGCTAAAACTAGCGACTGCTGCTTTGTTTGCTGGTTTCTTAGCTGGTGCGCTAGCCTTTTTAGTTACTGGCTCTTCTTTTTTTTCTGATGCGGTTGTTGTTTTCGCCGTACCTTGTTTTGTCATTTTCATAGAATTGACAAGTTTATTTTTCATACTTTCGTTACCGCTCATTGCAAAATCTCCTGGATTAAATTCTCAATTTCTTCAACTGCCGCATCACCACGACGACCAACATCATAAATACTCTTGCCTTCGAGTGCACTACTTCTGAAAACAGCACGTCGGCGAACCATGGCATCCGCAACCGGAATGCCTATTTCACTAACGGCATCACGAACTAGCTTTGATAGCATGGTACGTGGCTCTAGCTGGTTAATTACGAGTAAGGGTTTTAATTCAGTGTTGATCTGACGGGCTTTTTCAACAGCCTCTAATATATGTACTGTTGCCCACAAGTCCATCGGTGACGGTTGCACTGGGATAATGGCTCGATTGCTCACTTCCAATGCTTTATTCGTTTGTGGTGCGTAGACCGAGGGAGGACAATCTATAACAACCTGCTCATAGTCTTGTCTTAGTGTGTTAGCTTGTGCAGCGAGATCGTCTTCTGCTTCATAAACAGATACGGCATCACTTTCAGAGAAAGCACGCCATTGTAAAGAGGATCGTTGAGGATCAGCATCAATGACTGCTGTACGGCTTCGATTATTTAAGCCAGTAGCAACATTCAAAGATAATGTTGTTTTTCCTACCCCACCCTTGTTACCGACAATGGCAATGATACTCATGAGTTAATACTCTATTGGTTTTTCTCACTAAACAGCGCATCTAATTGTACTGCAAATTGACGTTGTTGATCTGTGACAGATTCATCGTCTTCAGGCGCATGAATAGTTACATTAACATAATCACGGCCAAATCCCATATCGGGATAATATTCTTCTTTTTCTGATAGTTCGGCAGCTCGATCAAGGAAATCACGTAAATCTTCGTAATCCTCAAACTGGTATTGATTTTCCAAGCGATTTGGGCGTTTTCGCTCTTTCCACTCGTTTTTCATACTATCCTCACATTAATTAAAATGTAACACGTGAAGATTGCTAAGTCTTGGGTGTTTCAAGTATTTTTATCCATTGAACTAGATCTGCATCATGTGCCTGCTCTTCTTTGAGTAAATCTTCAAAGAATTTACGACCGTCATGATCACCATTTTTCGCGCAGTGACGCGTTGCCTGGCTATAAAGCTCAACCAGATCTCTTTCTAGTATTGCATCTTCGAGAAGTAGTTGTCGTAAGTTAGTACCCAGTTTCACTGGACGTAGCATAGAAGCATTAGGTGCCACCCCAAGAGCGAGCATGCGAGAGATAACTCTCTCAACATGCCCCATCTCTTCGAGCGATTCCTTCTGTAACTTACTTGCATCTTCAGTCAGGCCCCAGGCCGACACCAGTTTAGCTTGAGTCGCGTACTGCTGTACTGCGGTCATTTCTAAACTAAGTGCCCTGCCTAAAAATCCCAGGACTTTATGATCTGAACTTGTTGCGTATTGCATCACGAATTATAAACGTGAAAGGTTCTTAAGAAGCTTTAGCAGCTTTAGCGCCTTTGCTTTTAGCAATAACAGGTTCAACTTCAGAATGCGGGCGAGCAATAATGTGAGCAGCAACTAAGCCGTCACCTACACGTTCACACGCATCAGCACCAGCACGAACTGCTGCGTTAACCGCACCAGTTTCACCACGAACTAGAACAGTTACATAACCACCACCAACGAACTCACGTCCGATCAGGGTAACTTCTGCTGCTTTAGTCATAGCATCAGCTGCTTCAATTGCTGGTACAAGACCACGTGTTTCGATCATGCCTAAAGCAATGCCGTAGGTATCTTCAGCCATAGTAATTCTCCTTCAATTATTAAGAATTTAATTAGCTGCGTAGCTACGCAACTAATTAAACAGTCCTACCTTACTTAGGTAAAACTGGCTCTACTTCTTTGTGTGGACGTGCAATGATGTGTGCAGCTACTAAGCCGTCACCAACACGTTCACAAGCATCAGCACCGGCACGAACTGCTGCGTTAACCGCACCTGTTTCACCACGTACTAAAACTGTTACATAACCGCCGCCAACAAATTCACGACCGATTAAACGAACTTCTGCCGCTTTAGTCATTGCGTCTGCTGCTTCGATTGCTGGTACTAAGCCACGAGTTTCGATCATGCCTAAAGCAATACCATAGTTATCATTAGCCATTTGTATTTCTCCTGATATCTCAGTTTAATTAATAATAAAGTTAGTTATCTTTTAACCGGCACTTTCGTCCCAGTTATCAATAATTCCTGCGATCGTTAAGTCAGTCAGTACTTCAAAATCACCTGCTGCAAAACGCGCCGCTGAACCACTTGCCGTAAATACCCAGTTTCCTTCTCTAACACCTACTGGATCTGTAGCAACAACCTTGTTGCCCATTTTATTACGCAAAATTCTCAAACTTGTTTGTTTCAAGCCAGGTACTCGACTTGTACAAACTAAAGTTTTATCTGCCTGGTAGATATCCATAAAGCTTATTTATCATCCCAGTGGTCAATAATTCCCACTATGGTCAGATCACTTGGATATCCTTTACTTCCTGCTGCTTCACGTGCTGCAGAACTACCAACGCATATCACCCAATCTCCAGGTTTTGCGCCTACCGCATCAACAGCAACTGCCTGTGATGAACCGTCAAGCACAACCTGCAAATGTTTGTGTTCCATCTCTGGTATACGATTCGTCGATACCAATGGTTTAACTACCTTACAGATTTTCACCTAGTTTCTCCGTGGCCTATATCGCCGTTTTTAACGACGAACCTAAAATTTCAATTTGTCCGTTAGCATTACAATCACGTATTACTAACAATGTATGCAGCAAACCTTTTTCAGCTAAGTCGCTATAGCGAGCCGCTGCTGCATCGGATACACGTTGGCAATGCTCGATTGCTCTTTCACGTGATCCTGGTACTTGGCCGTGATAATCAAAACGAATCACAACGGGTACCGGTAAACCATGTGCAACATTTAACTTGCTGAAGATTTTTATTCCTACATCGAAATCCGCTGTAGATTCTTCAACTGTGTTCAAATACGCAAAGTACGTTAAGTTGCGTAGTTGCACTTCTTCAAAGCCAATGCCTGCACCTATAAAGCGCTCAGCATGTCCGATATCTTCGTAGTGACTACCGTAGTAGTTCATTACGTATTCAATCTGCGACAAGTTGTTGATGATGAGCTTGCTGATTAATTTCAGCATGCCTTCGCCAACACCGGCTTGCGCTTCGCGAACCATCTGCTCAATACGTTGCGTCGCATCGTTTACAGAGAGTCGCTGTGTTTGTTGATAAACATCTTTTGCATCAACAAACTTTTCTAAATCTATGTCACCGTTTGCATCAGGTACGTGTACCTTGATTGCATCAGTGTCTGTGTCAATGCCGAGTAACAACAAGTCAATCGAGGCACCACAACAAAAACTATTTTCTATCGCCTGTTGAAACGCTTTTAAACGATTCAAACCTTGTTTGGCGGCTAACGCATCATCTGAACCATGTGCCGCACAACCTTCATGACTCGGATCAACCGAACTAAAGTGATACGCCACTGCTTTCAAATACCGTGTCGGCTCATCCGCTGTATTAGGGCGGCCTTCACGAAAACGCAGCATTTCTGTTTCAACCCACTTCTGGATGCTGTTATCTATATCAAACATTGCACCGGCGTATGATTTACGACGCACCGCTTCAATCGGTAGTCTTAAAACATAACGAATAGCGTGAGCTAAACGTCCGTCCGCACAAGGCGATACATCCATGGTGTGGAATCCACACTGCTGAATAAAGTTTTGAAACTCTTCAGCACCTGATTTACTTAAACCAGTATTACTTAATGGTGCCGTACTAAAAAAATCATCACAATAAAGCTGATAACTTTTAAACACACACCAGGCAAACAATGAACGCATATCCAGCTGTTCTACCCAGGCATCTTCCAAAACTGCTTTTGGTAACTCATACCCGAGTTCTTGTTTTGCCAGTGCTTGCGCACGCGCCACAAAATCTTCTTCGTGCTGATAGGCTGAAACCTTTCTCAAGGTTGGCACAATCGCATCAAACGATTTCTTTACAGAAGTTTCGTATTGATACAACTGTCCATTTTCAGCACCATCTACCAGCGCATGGTTCGCAGAAACCTGGGCATAATTCAGGTTCGCAGCAGGCGTAGCAGTTGGTCGAGCCCGACCTGCTGCTGTGCCTGTTACGGCCCTTTGTCGATGCTTTGACAAAAGGCTACCTGTTGGTTTACGCCTAATCATTTTGTCTTACCTACTAAAGCCAGGGCCCAGCTCAATACAAGCTTAACCGCGAGCTCCACCAGAGTAAGTGATTAATGAACCATTTTCAGTATTACCACTGCTACCTGTTACTTTACTGACAGGTACAGCCGCTTCTTCATTACGTTTATTAGTCACAGCCATTGATGACATGTCACCGCGTATCGTCGGGTTACGACGTACCGCTGAAGCGCCTTCAGTACCTGTTACATGCTCACCACGGTCCCAATCATCACCTGTGATTTTCAAACCCGCTGCCTGGCCTTCGCCAGTAACGCGTGAAACAACACGACCATCAACCTGTTGAGCTACCACTGGTGCAGGTTCTGGCATGTAACTTGTGTTTCCGCCACCAAAACGTGCTTCTTCAGTACCGGTTACCTTGCCACCAGCCATGCCGAATGGACCTGTAATATGGCCTGCCTCGTATTGGTTACCAGTAACATTACCCATGTTTGCTCCTTGACCTTGCTGAGCACCACCAGATGGTTGTGCCACACTAAAGTCACCCCATGGTTGGCCACCCATTGATTGTGGATAGTCCGGGCTGGCTGGCGTCGCTGCTGTTGCAGGACAAGCCTGTGCCTCCTGGTCCGCACCAATGTAAGGCGTACCTGTCAATGGTTCACATGCACCTCTGCCTGCACCTGTCATCACGCCACCAATCCCCGGTTGAATACCTGTCATTGGTGCGCCAACGTTGGTCGTGCCTTTTTGTGCACGCGCCATCGCCATATTTTTCTCAGGTGAAGCACAATAGGCTTCTGTTTGAGCCGCACCCACATAAGGTGTGCCCGTTAATGCTTTACAAGTACCTGCTTCGCTGCCAGTTACGCCATCACCACGATCAGTCATAGTGCCGGTGACGTTCTTACCCATCAACGTATTTGATAGTCCAACCTTTCTATCAGTCGGTGCTGGTGCAGTTTTGCAGAAATCAGAATACTGCTCTGCGCTAACATAATCGTCTCCGGTAACATTGCGGCATGTACCTGGTTCATCACCAGTCACATTAGAACTACGACCTACAGTGGTACCAGACACAGAGCCGCCACGTAGTGTGCTACTAATAGCCACTTTGTTTGGTGCTGTATCTTGTCCTTTAGCCATATATTGCGTACCTGTTAAAGAGCGATCTGAACCTGGTTCATCGCCGGTTACATTTTCAGAACGACCCACGTTATTACCTGTTACAGCTTTGCCTTTTGCCGTTTGTGACATGGTCATAGCAGCAGGCTTAGTTGGGCCTTTTGAAGCACAAAAATCTTGCGCTTGTTCTGTCGATACATACTCTGTACCCGTTACCGCTTTGCATGTTCCAGGCTCATTGCCCGTTACTGCTGCACTTCGGCTAACGTTGTTACCACTTACACGATTACCACCACCGGTTGAGGTTACGCTTACTCGGTTAAAAGAAGCTTTTGCATCAGTCTGGCAATAATCTTTAAAAACATCCGCGCCCATGTATTCAGTACCAGTGATGGCACGACAAGTACTTGCCTCTGTACCTGTTACATCTTCTGTACGATCAACCATGGTGCCTGTTACCGCCTGGCCAGTTGCTGTTTCAGTTACACCCACTTTCCAGGGTGCATCTGCGGCAGCTGCCTGTGCTTTACGGTGACGACCTGGGCCAGTTGCCTGAGTCTTAGTTGCTTTAGTCGTTTGCGTTTTACCCTTTTGACTACGCTGTTCGCGTAACGTTTTTGCTAACTCACGGCTAGTCATTTTAGGGTTCGCCGCGCGAGCAGCACTCGCTTCGCTTACTGTACCGCCGGCTAATGCTGCTTTACCTTTAGTAGACATGGCCTGACGACGTGCTAAATGTGCTGCACGTGTAGGATTCATTCCAACTTTTCTCAAGTTTGGAGAAATCGCTGCAGTTGTCACACTTGCCGTTAAACTCATGTCTGTTGTTGCAGCAGGCTTATCTTTGCCTCCACAGCCACAACCACAATCTCCTTTTCTCTCAGCGCTGGCTGCCGGAGCAGTTGCCGCTGGAGTTTGAGTTGCTGTTGTACCTGGCGCAGTACGAACGCGTTCTTTACTGGCTACTGCACCTTTACCGCTTTGAGACATCGCGATACGTCGTGCTAATGCCGCTTTTTTTGCACTACCACCTTGAGTAGCTGCTGGCGCAGATGCATAACTCGTTGCTGGAGCAACACTCGTCGCTGGCGCAGAAGTCGTTGCTGCTGTACCTGTAGCGTTTCGCGTACGATCAGTACTACCTAAGGCATTTTTACCTTGAGTAGACATCGCGATGCGTCGTGCTAAAGCTGCTTTGCGTGCTGTTTGTGCCATTATTATCTCCGTATTGTCAGTTCTGAGCGTGAAACCTTCACGCTCATTTGCTGACGCTGGTGATTTGTATTAACTCGTTATTAACCTTCGTAAACTACAAAGCAAACTTGCTGAGTTTGAGTGTATGCATCGTAACCGATCAAACGGATGTTGTGATCAGGGTAAGAACGACGACATGCCTCTAACTCACCAAGGATGTTAGCCATGTTAGTTTCACCGAAGAATGGAAGCTTCCACATAGTCCAGTAGTGTTCCATTTTATTTGCAGGAAGCTCATGCTCGATAGCTGGAGACCAGCCATTAGCAACCATATAAGCAATTTGCTTTTGAACATCTTCAGCGCTTAACTTTGGAAGAAAACCAAAAGTTTCCAAAGTCGCTTTAGTTTGATAATCACCTTGTGTATTCATTGATTAATCCTCAATATTTTATACGTTAAACGAAACTTGACTTACTGAACGTCTAGTTTGTCAACAGTATCAAATTCAAACTTGATTTCTTTCCAAGTATCCATAGCGATAGCCAATTCCGGGCTGTGCTTAGCAGCTTCAGTAAGAATGTCACGAGCTTCTTTCTCGATTTCACGACCTTCGTTACGAGCTTTAACCGATGCTTCAAGAGCAACACGGTTTGCACAAGCACCTGCAGCGTTACCCCATGGGTGACCCTGTGTACCACCACCGAACTGAAGACATGAGTCATCGCCGAAGATAGTTACTAGCGCTGGCATATGCCATACGTGGATACCACCCGATGCTACAGCGAATACGCCTGGCATTGAGCCCCAATCCTGGTCGAAGAACACACCACGTGAACGATCTTCAGGAACGAAAGATTCACGTAATTGGTCAACGAAACCTAATGTAGAGTTACGGTCACCTTCTAACTTACCTACAACAGTACCAGTGTGAAGCTGATCACCACCTGATAAACGTAAACACTTAGCTAATACGCGGAAGTGAATACCGTGATGTGGGTTACGATCGATTACCGCGTGCATTGCACGGTGAATGTGTAACAAGATACCGTTTTCACGACACCAGTTAGCAAGACCTGTATTTGCAGTGAAACCACCGGTTAAGAAGTCATGCATGATGATTGGCATGTTAAGTTCTTTTGCATACTCAGCACGCTTGTACATTTCTTCTGGTGTAGAAGCTGTTACGTTTAAGTAGTGACCTTTACGCTCACCCGTTTCACGTTCTGCTTTATCGATTGCTTCTGCAACGAAGTCCCAACGATCTCTCCAACGCATGAATGGTTGTGAGTTGATATTTTCATCATCTTTCGTTAAATCAAGACCACCACGTAAACATTCGTATACTGCACGACCGTAGTTCTTAGCTGATAAACCTAATTTAGGTTTGATAGTACAACCAAGTAATGGACGACCGTATTTGTTTAAACGATCACGTTCTAATGCAATACCCGCTGGTGGACCACCACAAGTCTTGATGTATGCAATTGGGAAACGAATATCTTCTAAACGTAAAGAACGTAATGCTTTAAAGCCGAATACGTTACCAACTAAAGAAGTTAATACGTTTACAACTGAACCTTCTTCAAAAAGGTCTAATGGGTATGCGATGAACGTGTAGAACGCGCTTGGATCACCCGGTACGTCTTCGATGCGGTATGCACGGCCTTTGTAGAATTCTAAATCCGTTAAGTATTCAGACCATACAGTTGACCAAGTACCCGTTGATGATTCAGCAGCTACAGCAGCAGCAACCTCTTCACGGGGCACGCCTTCCTGACCAATAACCTTGAAACAAGCCAAAAGATCGGTATCTAGAGGCACATAGTCTGGCGTCCAATATTTATCGCGGTATTCCTTAACACCCGCTTCATAAGCTTTTGATGCTGACATGATTAAACTCCTACATAGTTTAAGTATCTATGATGTTTAAAAAACGATGTTTAAAAAACAACTGTTAAAAATTCGATGGCGCAAGCATAGTCGTAACCCTATACATTGATCCAATTGATATTTCATAAATAAAACATAGATAAACATCTATGATTTATATCTTTTACCTGTCTAAACAAGTATATCTAGCCAATTGAGCATAAATATTACCTATGCTCACGTTTCCATTTCGGTTATTTAGTGAATTCTGCAAATTTGAAAGGCGTAAATATAGCACCGAATCAATTTATAGCCAGATTTTCACTCAATAATCGATAATTAAATATTTATGCTCTCCAATGGCGTTGCTGCATTGTGTTTCGCATTTCCCGGGTTTTCTCCAACATACGGTATGTTGAGCGATTGCGGTTGTAATGCGATACCGCGAGCAAATCAATCCAAAGGACTTCATGTGACTCATCATTGCCCGGTACTGGTAGGCGATCATCAATTTCGAGCAAAAAGCGAATATCGATATGCTGATGCTCTGGATCATTGCCATACGGGGCAATAGAGTGAATATCAACATCAAAAATGCCGCCATCCACTAATTTAATCTGTTCGGCACTAATGCCGGTTTCTTCTTCTGTTTCTTTTAAGGCAACACGTACAATGTCCGCATCACCATCTGCATGCCCACCAGGTTGAAACCACTGGTTCAACTTTTTGTGGTGCATCATCAAAACCTTACTTCGATCAGGATTGACAACCCACGCAGAACCCGTCACATGTGCTGGCCATAATTCACGAAAGAAAACATTTTCATGGCCTTCAACATAACCAATTGCGCGTTGCACAAAGCCAGATTCGTCCATAAAACGCGTCTGGTAATTCACTAACAGGCTAAGTAACTGTTGGCGATGCATCGGTTCTGCCTCAGGTTCCTGCCGGGTTCTGTACCGCAGCAATGGCAGCTGCTGCTGCCTCTTCAACGTCCGCTTCACGCCCGGATATGGTTAAACGGCCATAAGCACCGACTGCCTTCACATCAACCAGGTTGATATTGGCGGCTTTTTCCGCCTGGTTAGCAGCATAAACGATGTAACCTGCTGGTTCGGTTTCAAGAATAAACATGCTGTCCCCTGGAATCATCATGTTACCCCGGCGATCTGAACGGTTTACCAGCATGGTGTGATCCGAGGTCATACCGCGGATAATTTCCTGCCAGGTAATTTCACACCGCTGGCGATCATTCACATTAGCATTGAGGTTACGCAATACTGCGTGCCCTGCTTCAATGACGTCACTTGAAGTTCGGTGATGTAAAATCATGGAGCCAAATGCACGCTCAACAACTTGCTGGGCCAGGTGAACTTGGGTAGCCTTTAAGGCGATATCAGTATATTGGTGGATGGCCATACCTGGCGCTACTTCAACCCACAAAGCAGCATTACCCGGCACAGGCGGAAAACCCTGCGACACACCCGCTATGTATTCAGCAAGTTGTGGCTGCAGAGAATCGATATAGACATAGGTTCTAAGTTCTACCTTATCCATATTTATTCACTTTTCTCTTCAAAATTGCCCATTGATATATGCCTATATTTTGCAGCCGGAAATTTTAGGAAATTCTATAGTTTTATACAAATTAATATTAACTAGATAATCGATAGACTATCGTCTATCTGACAGATATTACTTCGAAGATATCATTCTGTGTTTGCTACACGTGATTCTTCCATTTGCGGTTGTATATATTTTAAGAATACTCGTAAACAGATAGATTAAATTAATTTTCAAATCATTAAAAAATAACAATGGCTTACATTCAATATTTCAATGACATTATATTTTCAATCCATGTAGAAAAGTGATTTCACTCGTACAATAAACACCGTAGTGAAATAAAAATTGAAACTATGAAAAATAACGAAGCCACTATTATAGTTTATTAAACAGATTCATCAACAAGGTTGGAATCATGCTTAATCCTATAAATTAATTGATATTCATTTTGATGTTGCAAAATAAAAAAGGCTTAGCAGTTTTGCTAAGCCTTATAGTATATGGTGGGCCGTCCGCGACTCGAACGCGGGACCAATGGATTAAAAGTCCACTGCTCTACCAACTGAGCTAACGGCCCTTGTTTGGAGGCCGGAATTCTACCGAACTCACTGGGAATAACAAGCCCAATGAGCCGATAATTTCCTAATTATTGATTAAATTGCATCTAATTTACGCATGCCTGAAGGCAGTAACTTCATATCAACCAATGAGCTTAGAAGTGACTTCATAAAAGTTGCTTCTTCTTCATAGACCATTTTGTAGTACTGAATTTTCATGGTTAAAGCACTACCAAATACGATGCTGATAAATACCAGGAATGAACCCACGGCCAATGTAGAAACACCGGTGATTGCCTGACCAACAGTACAACCCAGGCCGAGTACACCACCAAAGCCCATCAGAACAGCACCGATCATGTGCATGTAGAAGTCTTTGAAAGAATTAAACCATTCGATACGGAAGCTGCGTGTAATTAAAGTCCAGATTAAAGAACCTAAGATAACACCAAATACAGATACAACACCGAATGTTAAGAATGCACTTTCAAGGCTTGAACCCACATAACCAAATACCTGGCCAATTGGGCTAATGAAAGTAAAAGATTGTGCTTGTAAGTTAGTAGAACCATTTTTAGGTTTACCTTCTTCGCTCTCCATCATCATATCCCACTCACCGTAGAATTGAGTCAGTTTCATTGTGCCATCATCTGTTGCTACTGCTGTGTTCGAAGTGAAATACCAGGCCAGTAATACAAGAAGACCAATCGCAACACCAGCGAAAATGTTATCGCCACTTTTACGGAAATCACTAGATTTAAAGATATAACGCAACGCAATCGCCGCGACAACAATACCTAAGATGATACGCATTGTTACATCAGAAACACCAAACCAGTTACCAACGATACTACCCATATCTTGTGGCGTATTTAATGAAATTGACGCTGCACCTAACCATGGCGAGAAGTAAGTTTGATACCAGGTAGAAGGTAACTCTTTAAACGGGTCAACCATATAATAAGCGATTACAGCGATTACAGCGAAAACTAAGAGTGATTTGATATTACCGCCACCAATACGAATCAGGGTTTTATTACCGCAACCACTGGCGAAGGTCATACCGATACCAAATAAGAAGCCACCCAGAATGTAACGACCCCATTGAAATTCACTACCACGGTAAGGCGGTAATGTAGAAGACAGGTCAACCCGACCCAGAACTTCAAGAATAACAACACCAATCAAGGCAACTGTTGCGGCCAGAACCCAGGCGCGTAATCGACCCGAGTCGCCCATATTCACTAAATCTGATACCGCACCCATGGTGCAGAAATTTGTTTTATTTACCACGACACCTAACACAACAGCGATGATAAATGTTGACCACAAAAAGAAACTTTGGGCCGCTAAGAAGCTTTCAAAAGACATGTCTATAGTTCCTGTAAAATAACTACTTGATTAATATGGCAATTTCATCTGCCATATCCCAATTTATTAACGGCGGGTATTATAAACGGAAGCATGCCCCGATGTAACCCACAAAAGTAGTGCGCCATCACAAAGCTGCATTTTACAGCGGCAAAAATAGCGCATGTTACCCTTCTGAATAAAGGGTTGGATCGGGTAAATTTGCTTCAGCAAATCCCTGTTGCCGCAGTCGGCAGGAGTCACATAAACCACATGCTCTTCCTTTTTCGTCCGGCGAATAACACGACAGTGTTTTCGAGTAATCCACTCCTAAACGGGTTCCATTCTGAATAATTTCAGCCTTAGTGAGATTAATCAGTGGTGTTTCAATCTTGATTAACTGGCCTTCGACCCCTTTCTTGGTTGCCAGGTTAGCCATGGTTTGGAATGCTTCAATATACTCAGGCCGACAATCCGGGTAACCCGAATAATCGACAGCGTTTACACCAATAAAAATTGCATCGGCATCCAGCACTTCAGCCCAGCCCAAAGCCAGGGATAAAAATACCGTGTTGCGGGCAGGTACATAAGTCACCGGGATGTCAGTAGAAATTTCTTGTTCTGGATTTTGCGGAACAGCAATATTGTTATCCGTTAACGCAGAACCACCAATATCGCCCAATCCTAGCTTAACAACTTTATGGCTAAGCACACCCATTGACTCAGCAATCATGTGGGCACTTTGCAGTTCAACCATGTGGCGCTGGCCATAATTAAAACTCATGGCATAGCAGTCATAGCCCTGCTCTTTAGCAATGGCAAGCGTAGTGGCTGAATCCAGTCCACCTGAAACAAGAATAACGGCTTTTTTAGTCATGGCGAGATTTTACAAAATTATAGCCACCAAGGACACAAAGAACACCAAGAATAAAAATATTTAACCACGGGGAGCACAAGGTACACTGAGTTTTTAATATTAAAGTGCCCTCCATGGTTTTCTTTTAAATTTTTTCTTCGTGTCCTTTGTGTCCTTGGTGGCTAACCGTTTTTATCTACCGGGCTCGTCATTCCAAAGATATTTATGTAACTGCATTTGAAAACGCACGGCTAACTGATCTTCTAAGATCCAGTCCGCAAGTTGCTGCGGTTTTAATTGCTGATGGCTGCTGGAGAAAAAAACTTCACAGCGGGATAACAAGTTGTATTCTTTAATCTTTGCAACCGACCATTCATAATCCTGGCGATCACAGATAACAAACTTCAACTGGTCATGGCTGGTTAACAGCTCAATATTGGAATAAAGGTTTTTAGCCTCTTCTCCGGATGCCGGTGTTTTTAAATCCATAACCCGGCTAACGCGAGAATCAACTTTTGATATATCTAATGCACCACTGGTTTCCAGGGAAACCTCGTAACCCTCATCACATAAATTATTAAGTAACTCGATACAATGCTTTTGTGCTAAAGGCTCACCGCCAGTCACGGTAACATACTTGGTTTTATATTTTTTTACTTCATCAAGAATAGCCTGAAGCGAATACCATTCGCCACCTTTAAATGCGTAAGTGGTGTCACAATAATCACAACGCAATGGACATCCTGTTAAACGGATAAACACGGTCGCATAACCAGAGCTACGTGATTCACCTTGTAGTGAATAAAAAATCTCTGTTATGCGTAAACGTGAGCCTGATGAATCAACTACGGCTTCAGGCCCATCTAGTTTAGTCATACAAGCTTACCTGGATTTTTGTTGACGGATTTTTCTTAATAAACTTTCCGCCTGGCCTGCTTCAGTGGTACCTGGATAGGTCTGGATTAACTTGTTTAAAACATCCTCTGCTTTAGCAAAAGATTTTAATTCAAACTGACTATAACCAATTTTTAATAAAGCATCAGCACGTTTTGGACTTTTAGGATATTGATTAATTAAAGTCTGGTAGTCCTTAACGGCAACAGAATATTTACGAGTATGGTAACTCGTTTCTGCTAACCAGTATTGTGCAATATGCGCATAACGACCATCGGGGTAATCATTTAAAAACTGGCGGAAAGCTTGGGTGGCTTTTTCATATCGTAGCGCACGTAATAAATCAAACGCTTTTTGATACGCAACCTGTTCGCCTTCTTTTTGTTTAACAACTCGCGGCGTCGGTTTAGTAACAACAGAACTGGTTGCATTTTGTTGAGACCTTTCTACCGGCGCAGTCGTTTCTACCGGACCTGAGGTTGAAACTGGTGCAGATACAGAGCCCGCACCTGAACCGCGTTCAATTTGTAATAAGCGTCGGTCAATATCAAGATATAAATCACGTTGACGCTTCTTAATTTCATCCAGCGCATGCTTTTGTAATTCAATTTCGCCTAATAAACGCTGCAACTCACTTTGTAAACTTTCTACCCGTACCATGACATCAACCAGGCCTTTGCTGTTTACCAGTCGTTCTAATCGATTCAAGCGGTCTTCTACTGTTTTTGTTTTTGCAGCTGCAGCATATACTGAAGAACTTATCATGCTGACAAACAATGAAGCGAAAATAACTTTTGAATAACTTTTCATTTTAATAACCAGTATAAAGAATTTCTACACGACGATTTAAACTCCACGCCGAACTATCATGTCCTAAAGCAACAGGCCGTTCTTCACCGAAACTAATCACCTGGATTTGCTTTTCTGTAACACCTTGCAATGTCATTAGTTGTTTAACCGCTTTTGCTCTTTTTTCACCTAAAGCAACATTATACTCACGAGAACCTCGTTCATCTGCGTGTCCTTCTAGAACAACGGTAATCTCTGAGTGAGCTGCCAGGAACTCTGCATGAACAGTAATAATTTCTCTGTCAGCATCTTTTATCTGGCTGCTATCAAGATCAAAATACATGACACGTTGTGACAAAGGACTGTTAGGATCATTTAACGAGCTGACTTCCAGAGTATCACCAGAGACAAACTTATTCACCTCTTCATCACTGGGTGTCGAATATTGATTATCCTCTACCTGCTTGTCAGGAGTTTCTGTATCTGCTTGTTCGCCACGTTTTTTTAACGGTCCTAAACCACAGCCCGCTAATGCCGCAACTACGGTCAATATTATAAAATAGCGCAGTATCTTAATCACATTATGCTCCTTATTTTTAAAATTCTTACTTATTCACGCGATACGGAGACCATACTGGTTCTCTAACATCACCACTCTTAAAACTTAAACGTTGTCGTGCCCTACCATCAACTGAAACGGCAGATAATATTCCCCGATATTTTTCTTCAGTTGCATAAATAATCATACGACCATTCGGCGCAAAACTGGGCGATTCATCTAGTTGGCCATTGGTTAAAACACGAAAATTCTGCGTACCTCTTTCCAGCACGGCAATTCTAAATGTTCCCTGACTTCGATGCACCATAGCAATATAACGGCCATCGGAAGATACTGTGGCTCGGGAATTATAATTCCCTTCGAAAGTAAGACGCTGAGCCCGGCCAACCGGTTTATTCCTGTTTAACTTAATCTCATAAAGTTGCGGCGAGCCGCCACGATCCGAAGTAAAAACTAAACCTTTATTATCTGGTAACCATTCGGCTTCAGTATCAATGGCATAACTGCGAGTTACACGTGTTAACTTACGCGAATTGACATTTAATATGTAAATTTCCGGATTACCATCCTTAGATAACGTTAATGCAAGGTGTTTTCCATCTGGCGACCAGCGTGGTGCATTATTTAGACCTTTAAAAGAAGCCAGGATTGTTCTTTTTGCTGAAAAAACATTTTGTACGACCACCTCAGGACGGCCACTAAGAAAAGAAACATACGCTAAACGGGTGCCATCAGGTGACCAGCTTGGTGACATTAAAGGCTGCGGTGAGGTGTATATTATTTTTTCGTTATAACCATCGGCATCTGCAATCGCAAGCTGATAACGTTTTTTATTATTTTTACCCCGTGTCACCGTGATATAAGAAATATGTGTATTGAAAGCCCCTTCTTCGCCGGTAATTGTTTTATAAATAATATCGCTAATATGGTGTGCCGTGCGTCTCAAGCCACTGTTTAGACTGCGGATACTGTAACCGGCGAGCTGCCGTCCTTTAAACACATCCAACAACTGAAACTGAACCTGAAAGCTACCATCTATCAATGAGTGAATCTTACCGACAACCAGGTATCCAACATTTAATGCACGCCATGTTTGATATTTAACCTGAGAGCCTTCATGAGGCTTAGAAAGTAAATCTTTATTTGGAAGAGGCGCAAACAACCCGCTTCTTTGTAAATCAGCAGCGATAATATTTTTAAGACTAACAGGCGGTGTTCCTTTTCCTTTCCATTCAAATGGAATAATGGCAATAGGTTGCGCTCCTTCTGAACCATGAGTAATTTCTATGGTTAGCACCGCATGCGCTAACGAAGAGAAACTTAACCATAAAATTAACAATATGCTACTGTATCGAATCATTATATAAAATCTCTATTCTCTTTTTCACTTTTAAGCATTTGGATCAAAAACAAACTCAACTTCACGAAAATGATCAAACAAACCAGTACTCGACTCAGGTACTGGTAGTGGTGATGCTTTGTTAACCGCCATTTCGACTGAACGGTCAAACGCCGCATTGCCACTGCTCTGAGTTACACGCACACTCACAACATCTCCACTCGGTATCAGCCTGACAAGAATTTTACACTTCATTCCTTTTTGATAGCTAGCAGGAAAAATCCAGTTTCGCGTTATCTGGCCTCTGATTAACCCTTTATATTTCGAAACTTCACTTTGCTCAAATGCAGCACGTTTCTTTTGGGCGGCGGCACGCTTTTGTTGTGCAATTTTTTCCTGTCGCAGCTTTTCTTCAAACTCAAGCTGCGCTTGTTTTTGCTGACGCTCTTTTTCCAGTTTTTTAATTTTTTCCTGTGTTTCTTTTTCTTTGCGTTCCTGTTCTTTGCGTTTTCTTTCTAGTACTGCAAGTCGTTTCTTTTCTTCAGCTCGTTTCTTTTTGTTCAATAAAGCCTGTTCTTTTTGTTTTTTCTTTAATGCACGTAACTTACGTTCTTCTTTTTTACGATCTCTTTGAGCTTTCTTTGCCTTATCCTGTAATTTTTTTTGTTCACGTTTCTTACGTATATCCGCTTGCTTTAGCTTTTTTATTTCTTCTTCAATTTTTCGTTCATCTATGGCAACAGCTTCTATCACTTTATCTTTTTTTACTGCTGAAATATTTGGTTCAGAAGATTTAAAACTAACACCGATAGCAATAAATGCCAGCACATGCACAATCACTGCCCAAATAAGCACAGTCGGGTTTTCTTTAATAGTCTGCCAGATAGTCATTACTTAATAATCCGGTGTTTCTGTCACTAAACCGACTTTGGCAACACCTGACTTTTGCAGCTGTGCCATAATAGAAACAACTGCACCGTAGTTAACAGACTTATCACCTTTAATATAAATCCCCTGGCCGGGGCGATGACGCATAACCGCAGCAACACGAGTAATTATATTTTCTACGCTTAATGGTTTATCTGAATCATCACCAATATTAATATAATATTGTCCCTTGGCATCAACAGAAACAACAACTGGCTCTTCCTGATCTTCTGTCATTGCTTTTGCAAAGGTTTGTGGTAATTCCACTTGCACCCCTTCAGTCAGTAAAGGTGCGGTCACCATAAAAATAACAAGTAACACAAGCATGACGTCAATGTAAGGAACGACATTAATTTCTGACATACGACGCTTACGAAAACGCGTGCTTGAATTTTGTGGTGATGAACCGGTACTCATAACAATTAACTTATATGTGCCTGACGTTGTAGTAAGGTTGAAAACTCTTCCAGGAAAATATCGTAACGATTAATTATTCGTTCAATATCATTTGAATAACGGTTATATGCAATTACAGCTGGAATCGCAGCAAATAAGCCCATCGCCGTTGCAATTAGAGCTTCTGCAATACCCGGTGCTACCGAACCAATCGATGCATGTTTAACGGCGCCTAACGCTAAAAATGAGTTCATAATGCCCCAAACCGTACCAAATAACCCTATATATGGACTAATTGAGCCAACGGTTGCCAAGAAGGATAAATGGTTTTCCAATTCATCAACTTCCCGGTTTAATGCGACTCGCATAGTTCTTTGTGCACCCTCAACCGTGACAACCGGATCAATTCCAGAACTTTTACGCAAGTGAGCAAACTCACGAAAACCTGATTCAAAAATAGCTTCTAAACCTGTTACTCGCTTTTTCTTAGCGGCAATTTTTGCGTAAAGCTCGGCTAAATCGGTACCAGACCAGAACCGTCGTTCAAAATAATCTGCTGCCACCTTGGCATCCTTAACCATGATCCATTTCGCACGAATAATGACCCATGACAGTATTGATAAGACAAGTAATAACAACATCACCAGCTGAACTAAAAAACTGGCATCCAATATCAAACTTACTATTGAAAGTTCTGTGGTCACAATGGTATCCCTTAAAAATAATTACACTTTATTATATATATCAGCTGGCATTACTGCCGGCTTAAAATTATCTGCTGTTAAACAAGCTATTTTAATAGTGGCAACACATAATACATCGCTATTTCGTTTTACCACTTGCTCTACTGTAATACTTGCTTTACCTTTTTTTACTCGCTTGGTGCTGACAATAATTTCATCATTGAACCTGGCAGGTAACAAGTAATCTACCTGAACTGAGCGCACAACAAATATGACATTATTCTTTGCAATGAGTTCATCCTGCTCAAAACCTTCTGCGCGCAACCATTCAGTTCTTGCCCGCTCCATATATTTCAGATAATTTGCATAGTAGACAACCCCACCTGAATCTGTATCTTCATAGTAAATACGTACAGGCCAAAGGAACGCGTTCTCATTTTCGGAAGTCATTATTAATAGTATATTTTCAAAATATTCACATTGCTGTGAACTGATGATTATTTATCTCTTATTCTTCATTCTCAGAAATGTATTGCGTTATTGTTTCCGGTGCTTTGAGACCAAAATGTAAATAAGCATTTTGTGTTGCTACTCGACCGCGAGGTGTGCGCATAATGAATCCCTGTTGAATTAAATAGGGTTCAATAACATCTTCTATGGTGCCACGTTCTTCACTCAATACTGCAGCTAAATTTTCTACACCAACCGGGCCACCCTGGAATTTCTCAATAATGGCCAGTAGTAAGCGTCGATCCATCATATCAAAACCAAACTTATCAACATCTAACAAATCCAGTGCTTTTATTGCTGTATCTTCATTAATAACACCGTTAGATTTTATTTCGGCAAAGTCACGTACCCGGCGCAATAAACGATTGGTAATTCGTGGTGTTCCACGTGAGCGTCGGGCTATTTCATGTGCACCAGAGTCATCAATTTCCACTCCGAGAATAACAGCAGAACGTTTCACTATTGAGACAAGATCATCAACCGAGTAAAACTCAAGACGTTGTACAATACCAAAACGATCACGCAGTGGTGAGGTCAGCAAACCTGCTCTTGTTGTTGCACCGACAAGAGTAAAAGCGGGTAAATCCAGTTTAATTGAACGGGCCGCAGGTCCTTCACCGATCATAATATCTAACTGATAATCTTCCATTGCGGGATATAAAATTTCTTCAACAACAGGGCTTAAACGGTGGATCTCATCAACAAACAAAACATCATGTGGTTCAAGATTGGTTAAAAGTGCGGCAAGATCGCCTGGCTTTTCTAATACCGGACCTGATGTATGACGCATATTCACGTCCAGCTCGTTGGCAATAATGTGTGAAAGTGTTGTTTTACCTAATCCCGGTGGTCCAAAAATAAGAACATGATCGAGGGCTTCTTTACGACCACGTGCTGCCTGAATAAAAATATCCATTTGCTCCCGAACTTTTGGCTGACCTGCATAGTCAGCTAATTTTTCTGGGCGCATTGCTCTATCAATGGCTTCTTCACCATCAATTGAAGCTGCAGCGATTAAACGATCATTTTCTATCATTCTTTATATTTACCCTGTCATTGCGAGGAAACAAAGTGACCGCGGCAATCTCATGACGAATAGCACTTTTCTGAAGATTGCTTCAGTCATTTTATTCCTTCGCAATGACAATAACATTGTCATTTTATAATGGATGCTTTTAATGCATCACGAATAATTTCTTCACTGTTTAAATCTTGTGTATCAATTTGTGTCACCATCCTGCTTGCCTGTGGTGGTTTATAGCCTAACGCGATAAGTGCACTGACTGCTTCTTCCACAGGATCCGCTTTATGCTCAGCTTTTATTAATCCGGCCTGTACATTTTCGTCAGTCGGTGAAGCGGTGTGCCAATCTTTCAATTTATCACGCATTTCAATGACTAATCGTTCAGCCGTTTTTTTACCAACGCCCGGTAAACGTACTAACGTTGCGGTATCATTATCCTGTATACAGCGGGCAAAATCATCTGCGCTAATACCTGATAAAATACTCAAGGCTAATTTAGCGCCAACACCATTAATTCTGATCAAACTTCTAAACATACGACGCTCTGCTTCTGTAGCAAAGCCGCATAACTGTTGTGCATCCTCGCGAACAACTAAATGTGTATGCAGTACGACTTCCTGATTAAGATCAGGCAACTGGTAAAACGTCGACATAGGCGCATCAACTTCATAGCCGACGCCATTTACATCCAGCAGCAATGTCGGTGGTTGTTTAGTCAGCAATATACCTTTAAGTCGTCCGATCATATGTAATATTCTTGTAAACTTCACGAATAGTAAGAACTTAGATTACTACGTTAAAAACTTCCTCAAAATGCTCATGTACTTATTGTACACTCCGCTTTTTCGTCAGCTTTTGCCTTGTACTCTAAGTTCTTACTATCCGTGAAAACTCCTCGTTATTAACGAACTCTTTGTATACGAGTTCGGGATGACGTTTTTCTCAGGGTTTCGATTCTGTTTTCCAGTGTCTGGCCGGTATGAGCATGACACAAGGCAATCGCTAACGCGTCTGCGGCATCTTCTTGCGGTGCGCGTGATAAACCCAGTAAATTCACCACCATGTGTTGTACCTGTGTTTTAGCCGCATTTCCCTTTCCGACAACCGCTTTTTTGATTTGTGTTGGCGTGTATTCGCTCACCGGGATTTTTCTCAAGGCAACGGTAGATATCGCTGCTCCCCTGGCTTGACCCAGCTTTAAAGCTGAATCAACATTCCTGCTGACAAACACTTTTTCAATCGCCATTTCATCCGGCTGGAATTCATCCAGCAAGGCATTCAAGCCTTCGGCAATAATACAAAGTTTGTCGGCTAAATTATCAGCCTCAACCCGAATACAGCCGCTATTTAGCCAGATTGATTTACCGGCAGTAAGCTCGATAATGCCATATCCTGTAAAGCGAGAACCGGGATCAATGCCTAAAATGCGTTTCATGGTTATGTAGGATACAAGGTAAACAGACAAAGAAAAAGGGGAGTAAAAACTCCCCTTTTTCCACTAATATTCAGTCACTTAAACCAGCTGTTGCATGACTTCATCTGAAAAATCAGCATTTGTGTACACATTTTGTACATCATCGAGATCCTCAAGCGCATCAACCAGACGCATGACTTTTTCCGCGTCGGCTAATTCGAGTTCTACCGAGGAGGATGGATTCATGGTTATTTCAGCCATATCAGTTTCAAAGCCTGCCGCAAACATCGCTTCTTTTACAGAGGTAAAAGTATCAGGGCTTGTTGTCACTTGTATCGAACCATCATCATTGGTTTCAACATCTTCTGCACCCGCTTCCAATGCAGCTTCCATAATCGCATCTTCATCACTCCCCTGCGGATAAGTGATGGTGCCGATCTTAGTAAATAAATAGGAAACCGAACCATCTGTACCCAAATTACCACCTGACTTGGTAAACGCATGACGTACTTCAGACACCGTGCGATTAATATTATCTGTTAGACAATCAACCATAACGGCGACACCGGCAACACCATAACCTTCATACCGTACTTCATTATAATTTTCGCTATCACCTGCGCCGGCCCCACGCTGTATCGCTTTTTCTACCGTGTCACGCTTCATATTTGCACTTAATGCTTTACTCACAGCATCTCGCAAGCGAGGATTATTATCTGCTTCAGGACCACCCATTTTCGAAGCGACGACAATTTCCCGAATGAGCTTGGTAAAAATCTTACCGCGCTTTGCATCTTGTGCCGCTTTGCGATGCTTAATATTTGCAAACTTACTATGACCGGCCATACAAAATCTCTTAGTAACATTTAATAAAAAATTAATTTTAGCACGAGCTAAGCCAGGGATACGATGATTTTCAGTCAGAAAAAAAACTGGCTTATTTTTAAACAAATAAAAAAGCCTGCTAAAAAGCAGGCTCTTACTATTTAGATAATTTATCTTTAATCTTCATCCGGCAAATAGATGGCCGTTGATTCCATACCCGCTGACTCATCATTTTCATAAATGAAATGGTGACTACCAATTTGAATATCATCACCGTTTCTGAGCTCAACAGATTTAACCAGGCAACCGTTTACTTGTGTGCCATTAGTACTCCCCAGGTCTTCTAACCTGGCATCAAACTGTTCTTCCATATACTCATTTGGTGTCACAATAACCACAGCATGATGGCTGCTAGCCACGGCATCATTGAGTTGAATATTATTATCCGACTTACGGCCAATCGTGGTTTTATTTAACCCCAGGTCATAGGTGTTGAGTGTTACACCTTCATGTTTAAGATATAATTTAGGCATAATTCAGTTCACTTATTCTTCTATCGTAAATTTAAGTTCAGTAGATGCAACCTCGATAACGTCACCATCACCCAGCACCATACTTTCAGCACCAATTTGTTTGCCATTTAATTTTGGAGAATCACCTTTTGCTCCTCCTGTCATAGGCATCAGATAGTAACTCTCACCGCGACGAGCAATGACAGCGACCTGGCTTGATGAACCTAACTTGGTGTAAGGTTTATTCAGTGCGATCGACTCACCTGCTTTAGCGCCTTTGGCAATAACAACACTTGCCTTAGCCGCTTTTTTCGCTTCTTTCGTTTCCTTCACAGGTGGTGCAATGACAACCGTACTTTCAAAATCCTGAACTGCATCATCAATAAATTTAAATTCGTGCTGACCAATTAAAACCAAGTCACCATGGTTTAGCTGACGCTTACTGATCTGTTTACCATTAAGCTTGATACCATTTGTACTATTCATATCCTCAACATAAGTATGCTGCATATGTAAAAAAGCGGCATGCGTTCCACTGACTGTTGGATCGTCCAGCACGATATCATTAGACGGTTTTCGTCCTACCGTGACTTTTTCTTTCGACAAATCATATTCCTTAATGACTGTGCCCTGGTGTGTAATAATTAATCTAGCCATAAAAACTTTCTCTTATATTAAATATGTGTACTATTTGCATGCAACCAGTATAACAGACACATTATCATGCCCGCCGTGATCTTTTGCCATCTCAACAAGATTTTCACTTGCTCTTTGTAAGTCCTGTCGTGATTTTACTAGTGTAGAAAATATTTGTTCATCGGTTATCATGTCACTTAAACCATCTGAACAAAGAAGATAAATATCATCTTTTTCAATTGCTTCTTGTGTCACATCAACCTTAACCTCTTCTGCAATACCTAAAGCACGAGTAATTAAATTCCGGTTAGTGGAGTTCAATGCTTCTTCTTCACTCATATAACCATTATCTATCATTTCCTGTACCAATGAGTGATCTGTTGTGACCTGTTTTAATTCACCTTTACGGAAGCGATAAATACGTGAATCGCCAACACTGGCAAGAATAACCGCGTCATCATGAAATAGAGTCATTACTACCGTTGTGCCCATCCCTGAGCATTCGGGATGAGTTTTTGCATGCAAGTTTATTTCATCATTTGCAAAAACAACTGCATCATGAACAACTTCTTTGAAATCCATATCACCGGAATTTTTAATTTCAGGTGTCAGGACTTCTTCCAGTGCATCACTAATACTAGTGACAGCAAGTTCACTGGCAACCTCGCCAGCATTATGCCCACCCATTCCATCAGCGAGGATGATCAGGCCTGATTCAAGTTTCCAGGAAATGAAATCTTCATTATGATCCCTGACTAAACCATCATCAGTTAATCCATGAATTTCAAGTTGTGGCGTTTTATTCACAATCATAAACTCGCTTTACTTTTCATCAAACCTGGCTTTACAACGTTTAATTGCGCTCACCAGTTGACTTCCTGACTGGAAACGTCGATCAATGTCTTTGTGCAATGCCTTATTAATTATCTTAGCGACACATGACGGTAATTCCGGGTTAAACATACGAACATCAGGATGTTTTTCATTCGCAATCTTATACATAAGGCTGGCCAGAGATTCTCCAACAAAAGGAAGTTCTCCTGACAACATCTGGTACATCGAAACACCAAGTGAGAATAAATCCGAACGACCATCAAGCCGTTTACCTGCTAACTGCTCGGGTGACATATAAGAGGGGCTGCCCAATATCGTTCCAGTTTTAGTTTTACTGGTATCGGTTAAACAAGCGACACCAAAATCGGTAACCTTGAGTACACCTGTTTCTTTGTCATAAATAATATTTGCGGGCTTAATGTCGCGATGCACCACCTTTTGTTCATGCGCATAATCTAACGCATCTGCTACTTTTAAAATAACATCCAGTACTTCTTTTGCTGGCAGCAGGTTTTCTTTTTTTGTATATGCAAGTAGATCAACCCCTTTTAGATAATCCATTGCAATATAGGACATATCCTGATCTTCACCGACATCATAAATCGTGACAATATTTGGATGGTTTAAACGACCTGCAGTTTCAGCTTCGCGGAAGAATCGCTCTTTCACTTCAACGAGTTTCTCACCTTCAAACTCCTGTGAAAGCATTAATGTTTTAATGGCAACGGTACGACCAATTTTTGGATCATGCCCCAGGTAAACCATCCCCATTGCACCACGACCTATTTCTTTATCAACCTGGTATCGGCCTAACATGGGTTTTTCCATGCCGGTATTGCTCACTACCAATGTGCCATTGGCATTCGGTGCATGGGAGCCACCCAGAACTATAGCATTTGAAACTTCGGCATTTCTTGCCAGGCGTTCAGTAACATCTCTAAAGCCGGGAGAATTTTGCTGAATAGTCTCAAATACCGGAACCGCTTTATTAAATTGGCGTTTGCGTTCGTAGTCTAAACCAAGGTTATACATTTGTTCTAACAATGCGTCGTCAACAATACACTTACGGTATTTTTCCATCGCCTGGTCAAGATTACCTTGAGCATGAAATGATTGACCGAGTAATTGATTAGCCTGTGACAGCTCAACAATAATGGCATTGAGATGTGAATCAACAAATTTTTTCGCTGCTAAAACCAGGTGTCCAATAACTAATGCCAGCAGTGGCGTCATCATCGGTAACCAGATTGATTCTGACACCATAGATATAAAATGAACATTAAGAATCGCGATTAATAAAAAGCCACTAATTGCCATACCGGTGCCAATACGGAAACGCGGCAATAAAAACATCAGGTATAAACCTATGACGAATAAAAACAACAGTTGTATTGGCAATACCCAGTCAGGTACTTTATATAACTCATCATTCAATAAACTTGATACTTTATTCGCAACAACACGCACCGGCGCCATCACTTCGCCAATCGGGGTAATCTGTGGCAAAGCATGTTGTGGTGCAGTCACACCAATAAGAATTGTTTTATCACGCAAGTCACTCCTGCTGACCTTGCCATTTAAAACATCCAACATGGAAAACTCAGGAAATGCACTTTCGTCTTTTTTTCCTTTATAAAATTTTGGATAAATACGCAGTTTCTTATCTACCTTAATATTTTCATGACCTAAGCTAACCTGGTGTTGTTCCAGATCAATTTTAATACTGCGAGTTGATAAGGCCTGATTTCGTGCCGCCATCATTAGCACGAAAGAAGGTACGTAATCCTTACCGTACTTAATAACTAAAGGTTCTGTTCGTATGTGTGATTTATCAACACCAAGGTATAAAGTTCCTGCTCCACCGGCCTGGCGTACCAAAGTTTTAATCGGGGCATATACTTTTTCAGTTGATAAAACAGGCTCCGGGGTAAACATTTTTTTAAGACCGGACACTTTTTCTGTGCGCCCGTGAATATCTTTTAAACGATAACGTTGCACGTGCTCCGCCAGGCCAGCAGGTGGTTTTGAGGATTTTTTACTATCAAGAAAAGGGATAGCCAAAACAACCCGGCCAGCTTTACTCAAGCTCGATGCAAATACCTGGTCAGTATCAATGCTTGCTTCAGCGCTACGCAGTAATCGCTTAACACGCCTGGAATTTAAACCGGAATCCTTAGCGACAACTTTCTTTAACTCCTGGATATATTCCAGGCCATGAGTACTTTGCATTCGATCTAGCGGCAATACATAACCAATGACAGCCGGACGAGCCAGGGCAATTTTCCGTGTGGCTTCAGCCAGGATGTTACGTGGCCACGGCCAGCCACCTTTTTCCTGCAAAGAGGCTTCATCAATTTTTATAATGACAACATCCTGGTTAGCAGACTTGGTAGAAGAAAAACGAACCCCTAAATCATACCCCGCTAGCTCGATATCGCGGTTCAAATCAGTCACAGTAGCAAACATGCAAAGGAGCATGACTACAAGCCCGATTATCCAGTCTGATTGCCAGTATTTTTTCACGAAAGAAGTCGATCCTTTATTATTATTCTAATTTTTAGACTCAATTTAATATTATACCCATCAAGTGCGCCTTGTAGCTATAAACCAGCCTGTGCAACTTCCTTTATATATCGGTCACATTTTTAACTTCATGAACAAAAAAAGGGGCAACTGTGTGAAAAACCACAGTTACCCCCTCTAATTCGTACAATTATTAAGCGATTTAGTATTTAATTAGTCCTTAACTCTCTTTTTCTACCGTCGGTTTACGCAATTTAATGTGTAATTCACGTAGTTGAGCTTCATTTACAGCCGAAGGAGCCTGGGTTAACAAACAGCTAGCAGACTGAGTTTTCGGGAAAGCCATCACATCACGAATAGAGCTTGCACCTGAAATCAGCATGACAAGACGATCTAAACCAAAAGCAATACCACCATGAGGAGGACAGCCGTACTTTAATGCATCCAGCAAGAAACCAAATTTTTCTTCTGCTTCCTCATCAGAAATACCTAAAGCTTTAAAGACTTTCTTTTGCACATGTTCACGGTAAATACGCATTGAACCACCACCAAGTTCAGTGCCATTGAGCACCATATCGTAGGCCCGTGAATAGCAATTTCCCGGATCTGACTCGAGCAATTCAAGGTCGCTTTCTTTTGGTGAGGTGAACGGGTGATGTAATGCCTGCCAGCGCTTACCACCTTCATCCCATTCAAACATTGGGAAATCAACCACCCAAAGTGGTTCCCAATCGCCTTGCATCAGATCTAAATCTTCACCTAACTTAACGCGTAAAGCGCCAAGTGCTTCATTTACAACTTTCGCTTTATCCGCACCAAAGAAAACGAGATCCCCATCTTCAGCTGCAGTGCGCTCAATAATGGCATCCACTGCTTCATCAGGCAGGAACTTGAGAATAGGAGACTGTAAACCTTCGCGCCCTTTGGCCAGCTCATTCACTTTAATATATGCCAGGCCTTTCGCACCATAAATACCAACAAACTTGGTGTATTCATCAATATCTTTCCGACTTAATTTACAACCTTGTGGTAAACGCATGGCCGCAACACGGCCTTTGTCATCATTTGCCGGGCCAGAAAAGACTTTAAATTCCACATCTTTGAGTAGGTCTGCAATATCCACTAGTTCCAGTGCTATACGCATATCAGGTTTATCTGAACCAAAACGACGAATCGCTTCATCATACGGCATACGTGGGAATGGATTTACTAATTCAACATTTAATACTTTTAAGAAAATTTCACGCATCATGTCTTCTGTCATCGACATGATTTCTTCTTCATCTATAAATGAGGTTTCGATATCAAGCTGGGTAAACTCTGGCTGACGATCGGCACGTAAATCTTCATCTCGGAAACAACGAACAATTTGATAATAACGATCCATACCCGACATCATCAGTAGTTGTTTAAATAATTGTGGTGACTGCGGTAAAGCAAAGAAATTGTTTTCATGGGTACGACTTGGTACTAAGTAATCTCGCGCCCCTTCTGGTGTCGCTTTTGTCAGCATTGGTGTTTCTATATCAAGGAAACCTTGATCATCAAGATTATTACGTAAGATACGCACAATATCAGAACGCATTTTCATGCGTTTTTGCATCGGCTCACGACGTAAATCAATATAACGATATTTCAGGCGATGTTCTTCTGAAACCTCGCCATCAGCTATATCAAGCATAAAGGGAGGTGTTTCTGACTTATTTAAAATAGTGAGTTCTTTACCTAACACTTCGATCTGACCCGAGGTCAGCTTTTCATTGGTCGTTCCTTCCGGGCGATGACGAACTTTACCTTTTACTTGCAAGACATATTCGCTGCGCACACTTTCAGCCGTGGCAAAAGCATCCTCAATATCAGGATCATAAACCACCTGCAATAAACCTTCTCGATCCCGTAAATCAATAAAAATAACACCACCATGGTCACGGCGACGGTGAACCCAGCCACAGACGGTAATTTCTTGATCAATCAAAGATTCGGTGACTTCACCACAGTAATGAGTGCGCATTGCTTATTCCTGAAACTATTTAAATAAAGGCGGGAATGTTACGGATCTGGGCTCTTGAGCGCAAGGTGAATCCGTCACCAAAATTCGCTAAAAGGAGTGATATCAGCAGATTTTAGCAATTTATGACAATTTTCAGTCTGTTTTTCACAGCAGCTAGAATACTATGATGGCTTAGCAGTTCTTCGTCGTCTAAAAACTGAAAAATACGGTAAATTTTAGCCCCTCTAACTTAATCCAAGTTCATCATGGCTCGATTTGGCACTGTATTCATCAACACTACGTGCTTTATTAATAGCTTGTACTAAGCGGGTATGCTCTCGCTCTCCCAGTCCACTATTTAAATAGTGTTCCGCGGCATGTAGCACCTGTTCCAGGTAGGTGGATTGGTAATGGCAATTTAGTAATGACTTGGCGATAAAATGTGGATCTTCATCCCTTTCTCGCATCGATTTTGCCATTTCCAGGGCATGTTCCAGTTCTTGATGACTCGGTTTACTCATAGTGCTACACCTTGATTTAAACTACTCTATCTATTTATAGCATATACTTATAAATAATATATAAAACAATAAGATAGCATTTAATATGCAAATCACCTTTATAAATGGTAACGTAAATTTATGAGTACTAATCCCACTTCAAAGACCACGTTAAAACTTAAACGGGTGGCTATTGATACCTACCATGAAAACGTGGCTTTCTTACATCGAAATTGTGAAATATATCGGGCTGAAGGTTTCCAGGCCTTAAGCAAAATATCCATTATGGCAAACGGCACGCGCATCCACGCTGTGCTCAATGTCGTTGATGATGAACACATCGTTGCCCCGGGTGAACTTGGATTAGCTGAACAGGCTTACTTGCAACTGAATATGGAAGAGTCACACCAGGTTTTAGTGGAACATGCTGAACCACCGGGTTCAATGGATGCGGTACGACGTAAAATAAACGGGGAACGTCTAACCCTGGATGACTTTGAATTCATTACCCACGACCTTATCGATAACCGTTATTCAAAAATGGAGATGGCTACTTTCCTGGTTGCCTGCGCACAAAGCGGCTTAGATCGTGAAGAAATTTTATACCTAACCCAGGCGATGACCAACTCCGGTAAACGCATGTCATGGAACGCCAACCTGGTTGCGGATAAACATTGTATCGGCGGTATACCCGGTAACCGCACCACCATGATCATTGTTCCTATTATTGCAGCGCATGGTTTACTTATGCCCAAAACATCCAGCCGTGCAATCACTTCACCCGCAGGTACAGCGGATACCATGTCGGTGCTCTCCGAAGTTAACTTATCACCCGACAGCATGCACAACGTGGTGAATAAAACACAAGCCTGTTTAGCCTGGGGAGGAAAAGCAAAACTTGCCCCCGCAGACGATATTTTAATTTCAGTTGAACGTCCTTTAGGTATTGATTCAGAAGGTCAAATGCTGGCGTCAATTTTATCGAAAAAACTCGCGGCAGGAGCGACACATTTACTGATTGATATTCCGGTAGGTCCGACAGCAAAAGTCCGTCATATGAACCAGGCCTTACGTTTGCGTAAAATGTTTGAATACTTGGGTGATCGTTTAGGTATTCACCTTGAAGTAGTTATTACCGATGGAAGCCAACCCATCGGAAACGGCATCGGCCCTGTGATGGAAGCACGTGACGTGATGATGGTTTTAGAAAATAAAGTAAATGCACCTGCCGATTTAAAGCAAAAAGCTCTCAGGTTAGCTGGCCGTATTCTTGAATTTGATCCGGACGTACGTGGTGGACAGGGATATACTATTGCCAGGGATATATTAGAAGATGGCCGGGCGTTGAAAAAGATGCAGCAAATCATTCAAGAACAAGGCAGCATAGAAATTAATTTTGATCCTGCACCTTTATGTATTGATATCAAAGCAGAACAAAAAGGTGTGGTCACGGCAATAGATAATTTCCAACTTGCAAAAATTGCCCGACGTGCCGGCGCACCTATGGATAAACATGCGGGGGTAGATCTAAATAAAAAACTTGGTGAGAGTGTTAATAAAGGTGATGTTCTTTATCGTATTTATGCCGAGTTTCCTGCTGACTTTAAGTTTGCTCAGACTTTAGCTGAGAGCTATAACGGTTATAAAATTGGTTCTGCCGATGAAGTGACACAACCTTATATGGAAATTTAAAGCAGCTTCATGACAACAGCAATTTATACATTTCCCAGTTATCGGCAACAGGGAGAACAATTAGCTAAAACCCTTAACTTACCTTGTGCTCAAGTTAAGGTGCATCATTTCCCGGATAAAGAAAGTCTCGTTACTCTCCCAGTAGAAAAATATGATCATATTATTTTTTGTTTAAGCTTAGATTATCCAAACAATAAGTTAATCGAATTGCTTTTTGCAGCAACATCTGTAAGAACACAAGGCGTTAAACGACTTTCCCTGGTCGCCCCTTATCTTTGTTATATGCGCCAGGATAAATCCTTCCACTCGAATGAAGCCATTAGCCAGAAAATTATTGGTCAGTGGTTGAGTGATTTATTTGATGATCTTATTACTGTTGATCCACATTTACACAGGGTCACCTCGCTGGATGATGTCATACCCGGCACAAACAACAGTGTATTATCAGCCACGGCACTACTCGGTGAATTTCTTAAAAACCTGAAACAGGATGTTTTTTTAATTGGCCCAGATGAAGAATCACTACAATGGGTTAAACAAGTTGCCATAATATGTGATGCAAATTATGCCGTAGCAAACAAAATAAGGCACAGTGATACTCATGTCAGTATCCAATTACCTGATAATAATTTTACAAATAAACACGTTGTTCTGGTCGATGACGTCATTAGTACCGGCAATACCGTTTCTCAAACTGCGACAAGTTTATATCAAGCAGGCGCAAAGCAGGTCGATGTGCTGGTCACGCATGCATTATTCAGCAAAGATGCGATAAATATTCTAAATAAAGCAAATATAAAAAACATTTACAGCAGTGACAGCATTCCACATAAAACAAACTGTATTTTTCTCACAAATTTACTGGCCAGACAGATTAAAACCCTTTTATAAATTATGCCTCTTATCTATCTTTTTATCTTGTCGACAATTTTACTTGTTGTATTACAACTAGGTATCTTTGGCATTGTATTGGCAAAACTTGGCTTATCTCCTGATTCAGCCATATTATTATTCATTAGCACGTTACTTGGCAGCTTTATTAACCTACGTTTATTTACTATGGATACCCCTTCCAGTGAAATCCCAGAAAATTACCCGGTACCACATTCCCTCTTCAACCCTTTCCCTATTACAAGAGGAAAAACAATTATTGCACTTAATGTCGGTGGTGCATTAATCCCTATTTGTTTTTCACTGTATTTAATTTCTCTGCATTCCGTCACTGCCTCGCAATATATTCCAGCTATTTTATTTGTTGCTTTCATTAGTTACAGCTTTAGCCGTCCAATAAAAGGACTGGGGATTGGCATTCCTATATTTATTGCCCCACTAACCGCGGCGTTAAGTGCACTGATCATTTCACCCGAGCAGAGTGCGCCACTTGCTTATATTTGTGGTACCTTAGGTGTACTAATCGGTGCTGATTTATTTCGACTTAAAGACATAAAACACATTGGTGCACCCGTGGCATCGATTGGTGGAGCGGGTACTTTTGATGGGATTTTCTTTACCGGCATCATTGCGGTACTACTTGCATAAAGATAGTTATGACAACGAATAATAAATCAATTTTAATTACTGGTTGCTCCACTGGCATAGGCTTGTGTGTTGCCCAGGGTTTGCAACAAAAAGGCTATCGTGTATTTGCTACAGCACGAAAAAAAGACGACGTCGCCATGCTAAAGGCTAAGGGATTAGAAAGTCTGCAGCTAGATCTAACCGACTCACTCTCTATTCGGAATACTGTTACCGAAATTTTACAACGCACCGATGGAAAACTCGATGCCTTATTTAACAATGGCGCATATGGTCAACCCGGTGCTATAGAAGATTTAACGACGGATGTATTGCGACAACAATTTGAAACCAATGTTTTTGGCTGGCATGAACTAACACACTTAATACTGCCTGTTATGCTTAAGCAAGGCTATGGCAGAATCATTCAAAACAGTTCTGTACTTGGTTTTGTTTCTCTAAAATTTCGGGGTGCTTATAGTGCCAGCAAGTACGCGATTGAAGGTTTAAGTGATACCTTAAGGCAAGAGTTAAGTGGCACGAATGTTTATGTTTGCCTGATTGAACCCGGCCCGATTGAAAGTCATTTTAGAAAAAATTCTTTTGCCATGTACCAAAAACACATTAACAAAGAAAAAAGTCGTTTTATAAACGAATACTCAGCTACAGAAGAGCGCCTCAGCAAAGAAGGTCCGGCCGTACCATTTACCTTGCCAGCTGAAGCGGTATTAAAGAAAGTCGTTCAGGCATTAGAAAGCAAGAAACCAAAACCACGCTATTATGTGACCTTTCCTACTTATTTATTTGGCTATTTAAAACGAATTTTATCTTCATCGGTGATGGACAGACTATTGAATAAAGTTTGAACGCTAACTACGAATACCTTTTCCTGTATTTAACAAAAACAGGCAAAAACCAAATAGAGTCACGACAAACAAAATAATAATACTGAATGCGGTAAACAGATTGATATCTGATACACCTAGCATGCCATAGCGCATTGCATTCACCATGTACAAAATAGGATTACCTAAAGAGACGCTTTGCCAAAACTCAGGCAACATTTCGATTGAATAAAAGATCCCACCTAAATAGGTTAATGGTATTAATACAAAGGTTGGAATTATAGAAATATCATCAAAAGAATTGGCATAAACAGCATTAATAAAGCCACCCAATGAAAATAAGATTGCAGTTAAAATTACAACCGAAAACAATACAAAGTAACTATAAATATTAATTTCTGTAAAGAACATTGAAATCAAGGCAACTACGGCACCAACAGTTAATCCCCGGGCGACGCCACCAATAACATAGCCGGTAACAATTAAATAATTTGGCATAGGCGAAACCAGCATCTCCTCAATAAAGTGAGAGAACTTGGACATATAAAAAGACGCAACAACATTTGCATATGAATTATTAATAACTGCCATTAGTATGATGCCAGGTACAATGTAATCCATATAGCTGTATCCCGCGATATTACTAAGCTGAGAACCGATCAGTTGGCCGAATATCACAAAATACAAACCCGTTGTTATCACCGGTGGTACAACTGTTTGAACCCAGATACGGGCAAAACGTAACACTTCTTTTATTACAATGGTTTTAAAGGCGGTAAACTGTTGTTGAATATTCACAATGAGTCCTCTTCGACCAGGTGAACAAACAACTCTTCCAGCCGGTTACTTTTGCTACGCAAGCTACTCACTTCAATGTTACGTTTATCCAGTTCAGCGAATAATTTATTCAGACTATACTGTTTCGATATTTCTACCTCAAACGTTAAATCATCAATTTTTTTAATGCTACAACCTTCGCTTCCCATCCAGTTCTCTAACTTATTTTGCAAATTTAACTCAGTATTCAATATAAAAGTTTCTACATGTAATTTTGCCAGCAATGTTTTCATTGCCGTATTTTCAATCACTACACCATTGTTGATAATTGCTATATGTTTGCATAAAGCTTCGGCTTCTTCTAAGTAGTGCGTGGTCAGAATTATCGTGGTTCCCTGTGCATTTATTTGCTGAAGAAATTTCCACATAGAGCGGCGAATTTCAATATCTACTCCTGCAGTAGGCTCATCGAGTATAAGAATACGGGGTTCATGAACTAATGCGCGGGCAATCATTAAACGTCGTTTCATTCCACCTGATAGTTCCCGGCCAATCTCATTGCGTTTTTCCCAGAGACCAAGTTGTTTTAAATATTTTTCGGCACGTTGATAAGCCACCTTGCGACTTATACCGTAATAACCCGCCTGGTTAACAACAATTTCGATAGTCGGTTCGAATTGATTAAAATTGAATTCCTGTGGAACTAAACCAATAAAACTTTTCGCTGCTTCAAGCTCATTATCAAGATCATGACCATAAACTGTGACACGGCCACTGCTTTTATTGACTAATGATGAAATAATACCAATTGTTGTTGATTTTCCGGCTCCATTTGGACCTAACAAAGCGAAAAAGTCGCCTTGCTTAACTTCAAGGTTTACTCCGGACAATGCCTGCATACCGTTACGATATGTTTTGCACAGTTCATGAATTTCTAAAGCATTCGTCATTAATTATTCTTTTGAGTTTAAAAGTGTTAGTAAAAATATAGGAAGGCTGATCTAAATTAAAACTACTCGACAAATCACATTATATTATCGCTTTCAATAATATCTTTAATATTAAAATCATATTCATTTTTGCTCAAGATGCTTTTCACTTCAAGTTTTTGAGCACCACTTTGCCACTTTGGATGTGCCAGGTTAATTAATTTAGGTTTAGGAAAAGTTTCACCTTTACTGTTTGAAACTAACAAGATAATAGGACGCAATTTGCTTTTTTCACTTGCTGAAACAATTATCCCTACATGTCCAAGGTTTAATTTCACCACACAACCAATCGGGTAGATACCCAGGCACTTGATAAATTGCTCGATCATTTCTTTATCAAAGTCTTCCTTCACCCATTCATACATATTTCTTAAGGCATCATACGGAGAGATTGCATCGTGATAACAGCGATCACTGGTAATTGCATCATAGACATCAACAATTGCTACGATACGGGTCTTATTATTTATTTCATCACCATTTAATTGTGAAGGATAGCCTTTACCATTACGACGCTCATGGTGGTGCTTAACAATATCTAAAACATCACTAGGTACATCATTTTGCTCGCGCAACATCCTATACCCTTGTACAGGATGCGTTTTCATTACTTCAAATTCATCAAATGTTAACTTGCTTGGTTTATTTAAAATCTCGAGTGGTACCCGCATTTTTCCAATATCATGCAGTAAGCCACCTAAACCTAAAATTTCCAATTCTGACTTATCCATTCCTAAACAACGACCAAAACTAACGGAGAGAATGCAGACATTCATACAATGTATCGATGTATACTCATCACGTTCTTTCATATTAGTCAGCCATACCATGGCGTGAGGACTACGGGTAATACTTTTGGCTATTTCTGTTACCAGCTCTTTAGCAGAGTCGGTATCAACCGCATTACCTAATCGAACATCATCTAGTGCTTTATCAATATACTCTTTTGTCCGAGTATGAACTTTACGCGCAACTTTTAATTCTTTTTGGAAAGCGTGCTGTTCTCGATCTGCCATTGCAGATTCATGCTCAACAGAATTAGCTGAAGTATCAGTAGACCGTTCAAGTGTCGATAATGAACGTAAATGAGGGTAAATAGATTCATGTGATTTTTCACCATCAACATAAACGTATTCACATATTTCCTGGAAGCTGTAAATATCTTCAGCGCTTTCGATTAAAACGCCTTGTAATAAAAATGATGTTTCAGTCCATGGGCGATCCAGCTCACTGACGAACATGCCTATTTTTAACTGTGAAACATCAACCTTCACTTTCATTTCTTGCTACTCCAATAGCAATGAAACTCTTAAAAATAATCTAATATATAATTTACACCTTTTTCAACTATTAATACATACGGAGTAACAAGTATATTGAGCTAATCGACCCAACGGCGTGCATTTCGGAATAAACGTAACCATGGGCCGTCTTCACCCCATTCCTCCGGGTGCCAGGAGTGTTGAACCGTTCTGAATAACCTCTCTGGATGGGGCATCATAATATTGAAACGACCGTCATCTGAGGTTAAACCAGTAATACCGTTTACAGAACCATTTGGATTGTAAGGATATCGTTGTGTAGGCTGGCCATTGTGATCAACATATTTCATTGAGACCAGGCCGCTATTATTCGTTTGTTGAGCCGATGACGCATTTACAAACTTAACCTGACCTTCACCATGTGCGACCGCGATTGGCATACGCGAACCCGCCATGCCCTCAAATAAAATGGATGGCGATTGCTGGATCTCAACTAAAGAATAGCGAGCTTCAAACTGTTCTGATTGGTTACGTACAAACTGTGGCCAATGCGATGCACCTGGAATCAGGTCTTTTAAATGTGACATCATCTGGCAGCCATTACACACGCCTAATGCAAAGCTATCCGGACGATTAAAGAAAGTTTCAAATTCATCACGTACTGCATTGTTATGCAATATGGTTTTGGCCCAACCACCACCGGCGCCTAAAACATCACCGTAGGAAAAACCACCACAAGCAACCAAACCCTGGAAATCATTCAGGTTATGGCGACCTTTAATCAGATCACTCATGTGAACATCAACACTGGCGAAACCTGCTTTTTCAAAAGCCGCAGCCATTTCTACATGACCATTCACACCCTGCTCACGCAAAACCGCCATACGAGGGCGATGCCCTAAATTAAGGTAAGGCGCTGTGATATTTTCTTGCGCATCAAAACTTAAGTTTGCATGTAAACCCGGATCATTATTCTCGAGTAAGTTATCAAACTCCTGTTTTGCACAATCTGCATTATCTCGTAGAGCCTGGATCTGGTAAGACGCTTCCGACCAGATACGTTGTAAGTTGCGGCGTTTTTCATGCAACAAGTCCTGCTCATTATATTGAATAACAATATTGTCGTTGTTATTTATCTGTCCAATAACATGACTATAATGCCCCAAACCAGCGTCATGTAATTCAGCCATTACTTCATCGGTATATTCATGTTGCACTTGTATGACCGCACCAAGTTCCTCGTTAAATAAACTCGCGGTAGAACTTTCACCTATTTCATCTAATACGATGTTAACGCCGGTGTGTCCGGCAAATGCCATTTCACAAATCGTTGCCAGCAAACCACCATCGGAACGATCATGATAGGCGAGCAAACGATTTTTTTGGTTAAGCTTTTGTATGACTTTAAAGAAGTTCTTCAAGCTATTCGCGTCATTAAGATCGGCAGCATAATGTCCCAATTTTTTATAAACCTGGGCTAAACAGCTGGCTCCTAACCTGTTTTTACCTTTGCCTAAATCAATCAGGATTAAATTACTATCACCCAGGTCTGTGCGGAGCTGAGGTGTTAAAGTTGTCGAAACATCTTCAACTGGTGCGAATGCTGAAATAATTAAAGACAGTGGCGCAGTAACTGAATGAGCATCCTCACCTTCATCCCAAACCGTTTTCATCGACATGGAATCTTTACCAACCGGGATAGCGATACCCAGTTTTGGACAAAGTTCTTCACCGACAGCTTTAACCGCATCATATAAACCGGCATCTTCACCAGGGTGACCAGCGGGTGCCATCCAGTTTGCGGATAACACCATGTCACTAATTTTATTAATGTGCGCAGCGGCAATATTAGTAATCGCTTCACCCACGGCCATGCGTGCCGAAGCAGCATGATCAAGCAGTGCAACCGGGGTACGTTCGCCCATCGCCATGGCTTCACCTTTTAAAGTGTCATATGAGGCAGCGGTAACAGCAACATCGGCCACTGGTACTTGCCACGGACCGACCATTTGATCGCGTGCCACCATGCCTGTCACCGTGCGATCACCAATAGTGATTAAAAAGTTTTTAGAGGCAACAGTTGGTAATGCCAATACGCGCTTGGCAGCCTCTGTAATATCAATCTCATCTAAAGAAAAATCCTGTTTTGCTACCGGGTGGTGTTTCACGTCGCGGCGCATTTTTGGTGGTTTGCCGAGCAACACATCCATCGGCATATCAATCGGTGTATTGTCAAAATGGCCATCACCAACAACAAGCTTTTGCTCTTTGGTCGCCTCACCCACAATAGAGAATGGGCAGCGTTCACGCTCACATATTTCACTAAAAGCGTCGATATTCGTCGAACTTACCGCTAAAACATAGCGTTCTTGTGCTTCGTTACACCAGATTTCCATTGGTGCCATGCCCGGTTCATCATTCGGTACTAGACGCAGCTCAAATTTACCACCACGGCCACTATCATTTACCAGTTCTGGCAGCGCATTCGATAAGCCGCCGGCTCCTACGTCATGGATACTGATAATAGGATTTTGCTCACCTAACTGCACACAGCGATCGATGACTTCCTGAACCCGCCGTTCAATTTCCGGGTTACCCCGCTGTACCGAGGCAAAATCCAGGCTTTCATCACTGTCGCCCGAGGCCATCGACGAGGCAGCACCACCGCCCAAACCAATCAACATCGCAGGCCCACCGAGGACAACAATTTGCGAGCCTGGTGGAATATCATTTTTCTCAATATGATTGGCTCGAATATTACCCAGGCCACCTGCCAACATAATTGGCTTATGGTAACCACGCACCTCTTCGCCGCCAAAGCTGTGTACTTTTTCTTCATAGGTCCTGAAATAACCACAGATATTTGGCCGACCAAATTCATTGTTAAATGCTGCCGCGCCGATTGGTGCTTCAAGCATAATATCTAAGGCAGAGACAATTCGGCTCGGTTTTCCATAATCGGTTTCCCAGGCTTGAGGGGACGCCGGTATTTTTAAGTTTGAAACAGAAAATCCACACAAGCCTGCTTTGGGTTTTGAACCTCGACCGGTCGCACCTTCATCACGAATCTCCCCTCCCGAGCCGGTTGCTGCACCAGGAAACGGCGCAATGGCTGTTGGATGATTATGTGTTTCAACCTTCATTAAAATATGAATATCTTCTTCATGATATTCATACTGATGACTTAACGGCTCTGCAAAAAATCGACCCGCTTTAGAGCCCTTCATCACGGCTGAATTATCATGATAGGCGGACAGCACACCACCTGGATTTTTTTGGTGAGTGTTGCGAATCATGCCAAACAGGGATTTCTTTTGCTCTTGACCATCAATCACCCAGTCAGCATTAAAGATTTTATGTCGACAGTGTTCAGAGTTTGCCTGGGCAAACATCATTAACTCAACATCGCTAGGATTACGCTTCATTGCCTTAAAGTTTTCGACCAGGTAATCGATTTCATCTTCTGCCAGGGCTAAACCTAATTCAAGATTGGCCTTTTCAAGCGCATCCCGACCACCGGTTAAAATATCAACACTCTTTAATGGCGCAGGCTCTGACTGGTAGAACAAGCGTTCCGCTTCTTCAGGGTCTGAAAAAACAGATTCTGTCATGCGGTCATGCAGTAATGCACTAATGGCTTGCCAGTCAGCATCATCAAGTGAGTTATCACTAACTATTCTATATAAAATGCCGCGCTCAATTCGACGGACTTCGCTTAAGCCACAATTATGTGCAATATCAGTGGCTTTACTTGCCCACGGCGAAATGGTGCCAGGACGGGGAATTACCAGGAATAATTTCTCACCCGCTGAGGCAGAAATAGACTGGGTTTCTGTATGTAGTAACGAGTCTAGTACATCTTTCGCTTCAGAGCTGAGGGTTTTATCAACATCAACAAAATGCATATAGTGCGCGTGTAAACCTGTAATTGCAGGAGCAACAGATTGCAGTGATGTTAAAAGTTTATTTTTACGAAAATCAGAAAGGGCCAACCCGCCGGGCAATTGCAGCATGCGCTTAAAGTCCAGTTAAGTAGTTAAGGGAACGGCGATCATACACCATCCCGCTTTTTACGTCATACTGGAAAAGCCCATTGTACAGGGTCGATTTTATAAAAAATGAAATTCAAATTACCAATGTGATGCTTCTTCCAACTCTTTCATCACTTCATTTCTTGAAGATTCTGCGGTGTTCATTAAACAGGCAAGATTACCTATACTGGCTACTGCAACGCCATCTCCCTCAACAACCCACCCACCTGGCGGCGTCCAGCCACCCATTTGAGTAAACATGGAAAGTTGATCAGCATTACCCTGAACCAGGCGCTTATAATCATGGGCAAACTTAGCAAAACCACCGAGCATTTCATCAGGCATACCATAGCCTTCTACTAATGCGCCATCATCACGAAAGTGGCAAATAGCCATAACACCATCAATTGCTAATAGTCGTTTAATCATTGGTTTAGTCTCCCTTAGTCAGCTAGCGCAGCATAGGCCGCTTCGTAATCAACCTGACTATTTGGTACAACAACACCAAACTCTTCATTAACAATAACCGTCCAGTCCATTCCTACCATGGTAAAACCTTTTATAGGATAAAACCCTTTCATACCCGTCATGTTTTCCCAGCCACGCGCCTGCATGGTGGCGATCGCCATATTGGCAATACAAACATGACACAATAAATCTAAAATTTGTTCGTTTAACTCTGAGCCATCGGCAATAATGCTGTCAATTAATTCACCTTTACTACTAAATTTAAATGCTCCAGCTGCACCTTCAACCGCGATTAACTTATTTAAATCTGACATTATTTACTCCAAAATAATTTTAAACTAAACCAACTCACCTTCTTGATCGGGAACATTCTCACGCATATATGACAAGATGGAATTAAGTGAAGCATGATCATTCTGTATAAAACAAAAATGATTAGCGATAACACAAACACTGAAATTATCACCGTTAACAACCCAGCCTCGGGAAGGAACACAACCACATTCATGCCCTAAATTTTTAATCATATCCATTTGCATATGAACAGCCAGGCTAGTGGAACGACACATGATGGAAGCCATACGTGCCATATCATCTGACAATTCACCTTCACAGCTAAAACGATCACCACGATAGGAATATTCACCTGCGGCTATCACTCCATCCATTGCAGCAAGTTCAGGAACTATACTCATACTCAACCTCTTTATTTCTTTTTATGTTGAATTCGATACCCCTAGCTAACCGCAAACAGAACGTAAATGCAACACTTAATATGATTGACATTATTTAGTTTAATGATCAACATAATAGTACTAATAAAGTATATTAATACAAACTAACTATGCCACAGCCGAACTTATTAAAACGCTTACTCGTTGCCATATATGATGGACTTTTAATTTTAGCGACCATCTTTTTTGCCACTGCACTAACTTTGCCATTTACAAAAGGTGAAGTTGCAGAAGGCAATAAAATTTATATGACAATTTATTTACTAACGGTAATTTATTTATTTCTTGGCTGGTTCTGGACGCATGGTGGACAAACACTCGGTATGCGAGCCTGGAAACAACGCTTAGTGCAAATTGATAATGATCAAGCGGTAACCTGGAAACAATCTTTTATCCGTTTTATTACCGCCTTACCCGCCTGGCTTTTATTTATTATCGGACTAATTTTGTCAATTAAAACAGAGATTGCAGAATCTATAACCAACATTCCCGGTTGGGTATTTGCTGTCACAGGTTTTTTCTGGGTGCTATTTAATAATCAAAATAATAATTGGCGGGATAAACTGAGTGGAACAAAAATCATCCTAACTAATAATGAAAAATAAAATATTAATTAAAGGCCTTCTAGCGGATTCGTCGATAACTCCATATAGTAATTGCTATCACGATTAATGTCGGTAATAAAGCACTTAACACAGAAGGCACACCATAAACTATTCCCATTTGACCGATTAAACGACTACCCACAAAGAATGCAATCCCGACCAAAAAACCGAGTAACACTTGCTTTCCAATAGAAACATGCCTGACTGAACCAAACACAAAGGGAATGGCTAATAACACCATGGCCAGGATAGTTAACGGACCAAACAATTTTGACCAGTACACTAAACTAACTCATACTTGGCAAAATCCAGGTCATTATTTTTCAGGTAATCAATATAACCGTTTAATTTCCAGATTGATAAAAGTTCAGGGCGTACTGCAACAATTTTTACCGTATTTAAATCCAGTAACGTTTTCCATTTCATTTTCTTGCTTCGTTTTATTGTAAAAGAATCGTTTACATGAACCGTTTCTCTTACCGATTTTAATAACCAATGTTTGCCTGCTTCATCATAAACGGCTTTCGACGCATGAATTCGGCGCTTAATAATATTATTATCATCAAACTGATACAGTTTGATACCAATTAAATGGCCATCATTGCGAACACTATTCACATTAATATATGTATTGCCATCCCGAGCCCATAAACCAAAATTCGTATTCATATTTATATGACCATGTAATGCTTTAATTCGTTTATCACTAGCATATTGATATAAAGGTGGCGCAATACCCTCTCCAATCAGCATCGCAAACAACATTAACATAATCGCCGTTTTCATAATTGAACCAACGATACCCAGCAAGGATACGCCTGCCATACGGATAATCACTAACTCATTATTATTTGCTAACCAACCCAGACCTAGCATAGTGCCTAATAACATTGAAAGCGGGAATAACTCGTAGACATGTTGTGGAATACGAAGTAGAGAATATTCTAAGGCAGCCCAAACAGTATAATCTGCCTGGCCTATTTGGTTTGTTTCACCGGCAAAAGCAAATAACTCATACAGTACGATAAAAATAATAAGCACAAGCATTACACCCGTAATAATTGCCTGCCCTATATACCTGTCTAAAAGTTTCATGATTTAACTTTACTGGAAAAGAAATATCGAAAACCTGTTTGCTGAACTAGCAAGAAAATAACTAACACTAACATAACGGCATAGACCCACCATAGGCCTACCATCGTTGCTACCTTACCGGTGGCGATCCAGCTTTTTCCGACGTTAATTAAATTGGTAAAAATAATATAAAAAATCAAACCTAAACCTAAACGCAAATAACGACCCTGGCGTGGAGATGTTTGACTCAGTGGCACAGCAAGTGCTGCGAGCAATATACATAAAAAAATGGGTGCTAAGCGTGAATGAAATTCAGAAATATAAATGGGCTTATCTTTTTCTAATAAATCTAACGTTGGTATCGCTGTATGCTTTTTTTGTTTTATGCTGCTTGATTTTTCACGTATTCGAACACCATGCTGTTCAAATTCAATCACAGTAGATTCGAGTTTGCCCGGTGCTTTTTGATATCGCATACCATTTTCAAGCACCATAAAACGGTCACCAGTTTGTTGCTTGATTTCATACTGGCCTTTTTTTGCGCGAATAACTAACTCTTGTTTATTTTTTAAACGTTGCTGTAAAAACACCCCTTCCATTTTTGAACGTTCATCATTAATATTTTCAACATACATTACGCCCACACCCGCGGAAATCTCTCTGAAACGACCAGCTACCAAGCCTTCTAACTCAGATGAACTTTCTGCCTTAATATCAATTTGTTGTTTCAACCCGTTTGCCCATGGCGTCACTTGCAAAGAAAAAATCCCAACCACAATGGAAAAAAGAAAGGCAAAACTTAAAACGGTTCGTAGAATATATGTCTGACTAATGCCACTGGCAGATATTGCCGCCATTTCATTGTTCTGATGAAACCGGCTTAAGGTCATTAACACCGCAAGGTAAAGTGATAAAGGGAAAATAACCAGGATCATTTTTAATGATTTCAATCCCAACACCACTAAAACGGTATTTACACTTAATGTGCCTTCGGCAACATCAGAAAACACGCCGACCAGTTGGCCGCTTAAGCCAATAAGCATCAATACCAGAAAGACTGCAAACAAAGTCAGGGTTATTTCTTTTATCAGGTAACGGGCGATTATCATGTTTTAGTTTTGTAAAATCACTTTGGTATTTTCAGGGCTAGTTCTTAAAACAAAATCAGCGTTTATATGCTGAAACTTAGCATTATTTCGAGTAAGCTGACACTCTATATAATATTTCAAGCTTACAGGAATCCGGTATGGAAATCAGCGTCAAAACAATCAACTTTGAAACAGTAAAATCACCATGCATAGTTGTTGGTGTTACAGACAAACGAAAATTAACGGATTCTGCACAGCAACTCGATACCATTTGTAATGGCTTTTTAACGAAATTACTACGCCGTGGAGATATTTCAGGTGCTGATGGCGACGCATTAATGCTACACGATGTGCCTGGATTAAATGCTGAGCGAGTACTGCTGGTCGGATGCGGCAAACTCAATGAAATGACGCACCAGCGCTTCAGCAGCATCATTGCTAATGCATCAACTGAGTTAAGCAAAGCAAAAATTAAAAGTGCTGTTATTAGCCTCTCTGATTTAGAGTGCAAAACACTGTCTCACCACATGCAAATTCGCCTGGCAACCGAGGCGTTGTATCAAAATAGTTATCATTTTTCTGAACTCAAAAAAGACGATGCCCCTTCTTTAAATAAGGTAGCAGTGCACTTCGCTGAAAAACGGTCGATGAAAAAAGCCAAGCTGGCTGTCGAAATTGGTAGCGCAATCGGTGTTGGTCGAAACACTGCGCGTGATCTGGGTAACCTGGGCGGCAATATTTGTACCCCGACATACCTGGCTAAACAAGCAACTCAATACGGTAAAAAATACAGCAAACTTA
>CAMYJG010000012.1 GCA_947258695.1 uncultured Ectothiorhodospiraceae bacterium
AAATCGAAACCATCATCGGTATCTATGATTGGGAACGAGAGATTAAACAAACCATCAGCCTCGATCTGGAAATGGCGTCTGACATTAGTAAGGCGGCAGAAACAGATGATATTAATAACACCCTGGATTACAAAGCAGTGGCAAAGCGTTTAATTAGTTTTGTTGAAGACAGCGAGTTTTTACTGGTAGAGCGTCTTGCTGAAGAATGTGCACAAATTATTTTAAAAGAATTTGATGTGCCCTGGGTTCGCTTGAAACTGAATAAGGGTGAAGCTGTCAGTGGTGCAAGTGGTGTTGGAATACTCATTGAACGTGGCACAAAACCTTAACCTACTAAAAAATAAACATGGCTAAAGTTTATATCAGTATCGGAAGTAATATTAACGCGGAGAAAAATATTCGCCTTGCTATTAAAGCGCTGCAACAGGCTTATGGCAAACTAATACTTTCGTCTGTTTATGAAAGTGAAGCCGTTGGTTTTGATGGTGATAATTTTTTAAACATGGTGGTAGCTTTGAATACTGAAGATGATGTGTATACCGTCGCGGCTACTTTACGAAAAATTGAAGATCAGAGTGGCCGTGATCGAAGCGGCCCCCGCTTTTCATCACGAACCGTTGATCTTGATTTATTACTTTATGATGATCTTATTTTGCAGGAAGAAGGTCTGGACATCCCAAGAGATGAGATTACCGAGAATGCTTTTGTTTTACTTCCTCTTGATGAAATCGCACCGCAGTTAGTACACCCGGTTTCCGGTAAGACCATGTGTGATCACTGGCTAAACTTTGATAAAAATTCACAAAAACTCTGGCCAATTGAATTTAAGTTTTAATTACTCAGGAATTTAAACTACGTCCACCATCAACCGCTATAATTTGACCGGTAACATATCCGGCATCCCTGGCTAAATATAAAATTGTTTTCGCGATATCGTTGGGTTCACCCTGCCGTTTTAAGAATGTGCGTGAAACAATTCGTTGTTTTGCTACCTCATCTAAATTCTCTGGCCAAAGTATAGCGCCAGGTGCAACCGCATTGACCCTGACCTCAGGGCCAAGTTCACCGGCCAATGATTTTGTCATCATCACCAGCCCGGCTTTTGCCATCGAGTAAATGGGGAATTTTTTTAACGGGCGCTCGGCATGAATATCAACAATGTTAATAATGCAGCCGTTATGTTTTTTCAAATGAGGTGCCGCGGCCTGTGATAAAAAGAATGGTGCCTTGAGATTTGAACCAATAAGATCATCCCATTGCTCTTCAGTCGCATCGCCGATTTTAGTTGGGTAAAAACTCGAAGCATTATTGATTAATACGTCCAGTCTGCCCCAGGCCTTAATAGACTCTTCTACCAGCGCATTGAGGCCATTAGTAATATGCAAATCAGCCTGGATAAGGATCACCGAGTTTTCACGTATGTCATTGAGCTCTTCTTGCAGTGCCTGGGCCTGTTGTCGAGAACTCCGGTAATGCAACACAATATTCATCCCGTTCTGGTGTAACAACTTAGCGGTTGCCGCACCAATTCGATGTGCGGCGCCGGTAATTAAAACAACAGGGTGATTGTCCATTTGTGGTATCCTTTGAAAAATTTTATCAACTGTAACACAAGCTATCAGGTCTAGTCTGTATTCATGTCTACGGATTCATATTCTCATCAACTTTACCAGTCTGCTAATGCGGCCAAAGAATTACCGGCGCCGGGAAAATTAGCACAACAGCACAGTGAAGAACTGATCTCGTTGATTAAAAAAGAAATTGAATTGAATAATGGTGCAATTTCATTTCAGCGATACATGGAGCTTGCCTTGTATGCACCGGGCCTGGGGTATTACGCCGCTGGTAGTACCAAGTTAGGTGAAAGTGGTGATTTTATTACCGCACCGGAAATTTCAGCTTTGTTTTCCCAGGCATTAGCTAAAGCCATTGTGCCTGCACTGGATGAAAGTAACATTATTCTAGAAGTCGGGGCCGGACGTGGTCGCATGGCAGCCGATATACTTCTTTATTTGCAGCAGCAAAATAAATTACCCGATGAATACTGGATTCTTGAATTAAGTGCAGATTTACGTGAACGGCAAAAGCAAACGATAGCAGAGCTTGTTCCTGAGCTTAACGATAAAGTGAAGTGGCTGGATAATTTGCCGCAACATTTTTCAGGTGTGGTTTTAGCGAATGAGTTGCTTGATGCAATGCCAGTGCAATTATTTCAGAAAAATGAAAATGACATTTATGATGTTAACGTGATATGGAAAGATGATAGTTTTGCTTTTCGTTTTGATTCCAGTTTTGATCAACGATTAACTTACCGGGTTAAAGAGATTGAAGCTGAACTACAAAGTGAATTTAACGCCGGTTATGTTTCTGAAATTAACTTTGCGGCAGAAGACTGGTTAAAAAGCATTGCTGAGCGATTACAGAAGGGAATTATTGTATTGGTAGATTATGGTTTTCCCCGTCATGAGTATTACCATGCACAACGCAGTCAGGGTACTTTAATGTGTCATTACCAGCATCGCACTCATCCCGATGTTTTTGTTTATCCGGGCTTGCAAGATATAACTGCGCATGTTGATTTTACTGCTATGGCGGATGCGGCATTGGAGTCTGGTTTAAAAGTAATGGGTTATACTAACCAGGTAAGCTTTTTGATGGGGGCGGGACTGATTGAATTAGCTGCACTTGAAGAAGAAAAAGAGTTGCAACAACAGATGGAAATCGCGGCGCAAATTAAAAAATTGACTTTGCCGCATGAAATGGGTGAGTTATTTAAAGTTATCGGCTTTAGTAAAAACTGTGATATTTCATTACCCGCATTTGAGTTTAGAGATTTACGTGAACATCTTTAATACTGGTCATTGTGAGTATAGCGAAGCAATCTCTTGAAAGGTGCTTTAAAATTGAGATTACCAGGTCATTAATAATTAGTGTTAAGTAGGATATAAAAGGAAATAAAATGCTTTTTTGGCAAATAGTTGTACTGGCATTAGTACAGGGCTTAACTGAATTTTTACCAATATCAAGTTCTGCGCATTTAATACTGGTACCTGTTTTAAGTGACTGGCCGGATCAGGGGCTGGCTTTTGATGTTGTTGTGCATCTTGGTACTTTAACCGCGGTAGTCTGGTATTTTCGAAAAGATGTGGTTCAGTTAAGCGTTGACTGGACACGCTCATGTGTAAAAAAACAAACGGTAGGTGAGAGTCGCTTAGCCTGGCTGGTCATTATTGGAACTATTCCGGTAGGTGCCGCAGGATTATTGTTACATGATATGGTTGATAATGTGTTTCGTTCACCGCTTGTTATTGCGTGGGCAACGATTGGTTTCGGTTTATTACTCGGTGCAGCGGATTACCTGGGTAAGCATATACATAATGAGCATCAGTTGAGCTGGAAAAACGGAATAATCATTGGTTTTGCACAAGCGGTGGCATTAATACCGGGTACATCTCGATCAGGTATCACCATGACAGCAGGTTTGTTTACTGGCTTAACCCGCCAGGCTGCCGCACGTTTTTCTTTTTTGCTTTCTATCCCGGCAATCTTAATGGCGGGAAGTTACAAAACGTTAAAACTTATTCAGCAAGGTGATGGTGTTGAGTGGTTGGCAATAGGCTTAGGTTATGTTTTATCAGCAGTTTCAGCTTATGTCTGCATCCATTACTTTCTTAAAATGTTGGAAAAGATTGGCATGACACCCTTCGTGATTTATCGTCTCGCGCAGGGATTTATTTTGCTATACCTGTTCTCGTAAGAATTAAAATGTTACGTTATTTTTCATTATGGGCAAGTATAGGTTGGTTATTGGTTGTCGCTATATGTTATCTTTCCTTAATGGCCAGTCCACCAGGAATGGATATTGATCTTAAATACAGTGACAAGCTGGGACATTTTATTTCGTATTTTTTTCTTATGTTCTGGTTTGCCCAGTTGTATAAAACGCCGGCTTTCAGAATAGCGTATATTTTATTTTTTAGCGTAATGGGTGCCGGTTTAGAACTTATGCAGGGACTGGGTGGCGTCCGTTTTTTTGAATACTCCGATATGCTGGCAAATACCACGGGTGTTTTGTTCGGCTGGTTTATTACCAGGGGAAAATTAAAAAATACCCTGTTAGCGTTGGAACAGATTATGATTGAATCAAAGTCGTGATTTAATCAATGGGCCTGGCTATTAAGTCATGCTCGGTTGCAGAAACAATTTTAACCTCAACAAAGTCTCCCAGTTCGACATCTTCAAAGCCATCTAATATCACTTCACCATCTATTTCCGGTGCATCTGCTTTTGAACGCGCTAAAACTAAACCTTCATCCCCATAACTATCAACTAACACGGTCATGGTCTGGCCAATTTTCTTTTGTAATTTATCGGCACTGATTTGAGCTTGTAAATGCATAAAGCGTTCGAGACGTTCCTGTTGTAGTTCTTCTGGAACAAAGTTACCCAATTCGTTTGCCACTGCACCTTCAACAGGTGAATAGGCAAAGGCACCAACACGATCAAGCTGAGCTTCTTCAATAAAATCGAGTAGCTGTTCAAAATCATCATCTGTTTCACCAGGAAAACCAACGATAAAGGTCGAGCGCAGTGTGATATCAGGACAGATGGTGCGCCAGTTTCTGATGCGTTCTAATGTCTTATCAATTTTACCGGGACGTTTCATGGCTTTAAGAATGGAAGGGCTTGCATGCTGCAGCGGAATATCAAGGTAGGGCAAAATTTTACCTTCAGCCATTAATGGAATGACATCATCAACATGTGGATAAGGATAAACATAGTGTAAACGCACCCAGGCACCCAGCTCACTTAAGGCAGCAGAAAGATTTGTCATATGAGTTTTGATTGGTTGCCCACCCCAAAAACCGGTGCGGTATTTCACGTCCACTCCATAGGCGCTGGTATCTTGTGAAATAACCAGTAATTCTTTAACGCCTGTATTAACCAGGTTTTCAGCTTCCTGCATAACATCTCCAATATCACGGCTAACAAGGTCGCCACGCAAAGAAGGAATAATGCAAAAAGTACAGCGGTGATTACAGCCTTCAGATATTTTTAAATAGGCGTAATGTTTAGGGGTTAGCTTAATACCGGCATTTGGAACAAGATCAGAAAAAGGATCATGTGGCTTAGGTAAATGATCATGTACCACCTGCATTACTTCGTTGGCAGCATGAGGGCCGGTGACAGCAAGTACATTGGGATAGGCGGTTTCAATAACGCCTTCTTTTGCACCAAGACAACCTGTGACAATAACTTTGCCATTTTCTTCCAGGGCTTCACCTATTGCTGAATCAACTAATGCTTTAGGGCAGCCAAGGCTGATAAATCCAATTTTTGGTGCTGGTTTTGTCATAGATAACTTGAAAAAATTGCTGGTTAAGAGGGGAAGTATTTTAGCATTTCTCTTTAGTAAACCACAGAGATTTCACTAAAACGGCTTATAACTGAGATAAATTTATTTCACTTCCCAGCTTGTTCCTTCTGAAACGTCTTCAATTGCCTGTAAGAGTTGGTTTCGAGTAAATGGCTTAGGTAGCAAGGTTAGCTTTTCCTGTTCCAGTTTAGCTTTATTGGCAATAACATCGGGGTAACCTGAAATTAATAATATTGTTAATTTATGGTAGGTGTTTCTAGCATGATTCGCGAGTTCAATGCCATTCATACTACCTGGCATAACGATATCGCTAATGAGTAAGCCAATATTATTATTTTTATCTTTTAAGAGTTCAATTGCTTCTTTTGCGTTAGTGGCAATCAGAACAGTAAAATCCAGTTCTCTTAAAGTTGTTGCTGTTGTTTCTGCAACTTGAAAATCATCCTCGACAAGTAGTATTGATTTGTTACGAAAACTGAATTTTGGCTGGCTCTGGACCGATTCGGCTAGCTCTAAATCATCTTCTGCTAAAGGTAAATATATGAAAACAGTGGTGCCAATATTTTTTTTGCTTTTAATTTCAATATATCCATTTGATTGCTGAATAAAACCATACACCATGCTTAATCCAAGTCCACTACCTTCACCTATATCTTTTGTCGTATAAAAAGGCTCAAATACATGATTGATAGTGACTTGATCCATGCCTGTTCCGCTATCACTGATGGATATTTTTACATACTTGCCGGGTTTAACATTATCAAAATGTGTTTCAATTTCCTGTGATTCAATTAATTCATTTTTTATTGAGATAACCCCGCCATTGGGCATAGCATCCCGAGAGTTAATGGTAATATTGAGAAATACACTGCCAATTACTGAAGCATCAATAAGAATAGGTAACTTTTCATTGCTAACGTGTGAAACTATTTGAATGTTTTCAGAAAGAGTTCGGTTAAGAAATTCAACTGTTTCTGTTATTGCCTGGCCACTTTCCATGACTTGGGGATTTAAATTTTGCTGGCCTGCATAAAATAATAAATGTTGAGTGAGCGCGGCGCCTTTTTGTACGGCAGTTAAAGTGTTTTCAATATTATCGTTTAAAGTTTTATCGTTTTTTGTTTTTTCTAAAGCAAGTTCCAGGTTGCCCATCATAATGGCTAGTAAATTATTAAAATCATGAGCTATACCACCAGTAAGTTGGCCTATTGCCTCCATGCGTTGTTTTTTATTTAATTGCTTGAGGATTTTTTTATCATCCGTCAGGTCGTTAATCGATGCAATAAATAAAATATCATCTCCAACACGCATTTCACCAATGCCTAAATGCATGGGGAATTGTTCTCCGTTTGCACGTAAACCGGTTACTTCTCTTCCCGCGCCAATAATATGCGCTTCACCCGTTTCAAGATATCGTTTGAGATACATGTCGTGATGTTTTTTAAAATCATCAGGCATTAAAAGGGTGACATTTTTCCCTACTACTTCATCAGGACTATAGCCAAAAATTTCCTGGGCAGCAGAATTATAGACCTGAATGATACCTTTGCTATTGATCACTATATTTCCGATAGAGACACTTTCAAATGCAATTCGAAAGCGTTCTTCGTTGTCAATTAATTTTTTTTCATCCGTTGTTACTTTTTTAAATATAAAAATGACAGCAATAAAACTAACAATAATTACGATTAACCCACTCAAAATCAATTCATTTCTAATATTCCGGTATTCTTTTTTAGATGATTCAAGAAATTCAGTTGCTTTATTTCGCGCGAATAACAAAATGTCATCCATGTTACTAATGAGTGATTCAACATAGACTTGACCTTTGCCTTTTGTAATCGCCGCAGCCTGGTCATTTTTTTTGTTTTTTGCCAGTGCGATAACTTCATTTCTAATCTCTTCCCAGGCAATAAATTGATTACGGAGCTTTGTGATTCGATTTTTGTCGCCTAAAAACTGCTTGTAAATTAAACCAAACTCCTTAAGTATTATTTTTTGACCGAGCGCAACTTTTTTAACCGCTTTATCTAGTTCACTAGTATTTTTTGCAATAGACACATCCTTCATATATCTGTGCATTGATATAATATTAGAATTTACAGTTTGAACTGAGTTACTAACAACTAAAGGGTGTTGATAAATTTTTTGAGTGAATTCAGATAGATGAGAAATTTTTGATAAGCCATTAATAATTAGTGTCAGCATTAATCCAATAATGAGCGTGCTAAATAATACTAATATTTTAGCGGTGAAAGTGAATGATTTAATATGCGAAAACAACATTATTTAGATGCCCTTAATAAAGTAATGTGCGTATGTTATTAATGTATGAATATAGGTATGAAATTACAACGTTATATATGATAATAAGCCTGTTTTTTAGCGAGCGGATTTTATGGCTTTAATACGTAACTTGCTTAGTTCGTCTTTGATATCTTTTCCTTTTAATCCCTGGGCGACAAGTGCTTTAGCGTCAATTGATTTAGCCGCGTTAAATACTTTGCGATAAATACCCGGCTGAACAAAATCCTGATCTTCATAACCTGGGCGTCCTCGTGAGTCAGCTTCACAGGCCAATAAAAATAATTCAAAACGATCCGGTCTACGAAAAGCATCCACAGCTTCAAGTGTTTGTAAAAAAGTATCATCGCGCAATTCTTCAGCACGGTGATAATGTAAGTGATACTTAGTTACAATAACAGCAAGTTCACGGTAATCATTCGGAATACGATAGCGCTCACACAACGCTTCCACTAAAGCTACACCACGCGATTCATGACAAATATGTTTAGGCCATTCTGACTTAGGTGTAATGCCTTTACCAAGATCATGAACTAAAGCAGCAAAGCGTACCCGCGGATCTTCAGATAACTTTGCTGCCTGGGTTAAAACCATCATGGTGTGGACACCGCTATCAATTTCCGGATGATATTTCTCGGGCTGTGGTACTCCCCATAATTGATCAATCTCTGGAAAGAGTTTTTTTAAGGCACCGCACTCACGCAAAACTTCAAAGTAAGGTGCCGGTGTTTTCTCAGCCAGGGCACGCATGGTTTCTTGCCAGACACGTTCAGCAACCAGTGCATCAACTTCGCCGTTGTTGACCATCTCAGTCATCAACTGTTGAGTTTCTTCAGCAACTGTAAAACCCAGTTCAGCAAAACGAGCAGCAAACCGAGCAACGCGTAAAATGCGTACTGGATCTTCGATAAAAGCCGGAGAAACATGCCGTAGTACTTTTGCTTTTATATCGGCTTGCCCATTGAAGGGATCAATTAATTTACCATCAGCAGACTGGGCAATAGCATTGATGGTGAGATCCCGTCTCGCTAAATCTTGCTCTAAGGTGACATCGGCAGAGGCATGAAAACTAAAACCGGTGTATCCGGCGGCAGTCTTGCGTTCTTTTCGGGCAAGCGCATACTCTTCGTTAGTTTCCGGGTGTAAAAATACGGGAAAGTCTTTTCCTACCTGCCGATAATTTTGTTCAAGCATTTCTTCAGGCGTTGCTCCAACCACTACCCAGTCGCTGTCCTTGGTTTCAATATCCAATAATTGATCGCGTACATGTCCACCAACAAGATATATTTCCATAATTTAATAAATGTCTTTCTCTAAAGTTATCGGCTTATACTTTCAATAAATTCCAAACGCTATTAATCTTTATTGTATCGGTAAATAGCATTGCGATCACACTTTAGTTATATGTCTTTATAGAATTCAGTTATCTATCGTAATTAAGCTATAGTTGTAATACATCAATTTTTCAGGAGTATTGTATGAGTTTTGAAGTGATTAATCCGGTAACGGGCGAGAAAGTCACAGAATTTTCAGCCTGGGATTCATCACAGCTGGAATCAGCATTGGCCGCTGTTGCCGCGGCATCACCTGCATGGCGAAACACCGTGATCTCTGAACGCTGTGAATTGATGCATAAAGCTGCTGATGTATTACGCAATAACAAGGAAAAATATGCGGCGATTATTACCCAGGAAATGGGGAAATTAATTAATGAATCACGTGCCGAAGTTGAAAAATGTGCCCTGGCTTGTGATTACTATGCCGAGAATGGGTCCGCATTTTTAGCCGATGAAGCAATCGATTCTGATGCAGGTAAAAGTTATGTTGCCTACCTGCCTTTAGGTACGGTGTTAGCCGTAATGCCGTGGAATTTTCCGTTGTGGCAGGTTTTTCGTTTTGCTGCACCTGCACTTGTCGCCGGCAATAGCGGTGTTTTAAAACATGCATCTAACGTTCCGCAATGTGCTTTACTCATCGAAGAGGTATTTAAACTGGCCGGTTTTCCTGACAGTATTTTTCGTTCTTTAATGATTCGCGCTTCACAGGTAAAGGCCGTGATAGAAGATCCCCGTATACATGCCGTGACTTTAACCGGCAGCGAACCAGCCGGGCGACAAGTGGCAGCAACCGCAGCTAATCATTTAAAAAAATCTGTTTTGGAGTTGGGTGGATCAGATGCTTTTATTGTTTTAGAAGATGCAGATCTTGATCTCACGGTACAGAATGCACTGATTTCCCGTTTTTTAAACAGCGGGCAAAGTTGTATCGCGGCAAAACGATTTATCGTGGTTGATGCTATTGCAGAAGATTTTATTGCTCGTTTCAAAGCGGGCGTTGAAGCGTTAAAAGCGGGTGATCCCATGGATGAATCAACCACACTGGCGCCGATGGCGCGTGAAGATTTAAGGAATGAATTACATGACCAGGTAAAAGATAGCCTGGCAGCGGGTGCAGTTGCAGTAACAGGGTGTGAACCCATTTCAGGCCAGGGCGCTTTTTATAAAGCATCAATTCTGGATCGGGTAGAAGCCGGGATGCGTGCCTATCATGAAGAACTTTTTGGTCCTGTGGCAATCATTCTTCATGCTCGTGATGATGCTGATGCTTTACGCATTGCGAATGAATCACCATTTGGTTTAGGCGGCAGTGTCTGGACCCAGGATTCATCAAGAGGTGAACGGATAGCGCGCCAGATCGAGTCGGGTTGTAGCTTTGTTAATGGTATGGTGAAAAGCGATCCACGCTTACCGTTTGGTGGAATCAAAAATTCAGGCTATGGTCGTGAACTTTCCTGGCATGGTATTCGGGAATTTACCAATGCCAAGACTATCTGGATTAAATAATAAAGATTAAACCGCGGGGAACATGGGGCCCCAGTGTTCCCTGTTGTTCAATGAGTTACTCTGCCGGTTTAGCAGAAAAGTAACCCTGTCCCCAGGAGACGCCCAGTGCACGTAATACATCCAATGTTTTTTGATCTTCAATGTGCTCAGCAATGGTAATGAGGTCCAGGGACTCAGCCATTTTTTGAATGCCATTAATAATTTTACGTGCGCGATCTTCATAAGCAACGCGTTTTATTAAAGATCCATCAAATTTTAAATAGCTAATCGGTAAATCTGCCAGGTAAGTCAGAGAAGAGTAACCACTACCAAAGTCATCAATCGCAAGTGGTATACCAAATTCAATAAACGGAGCAAGTAGATTTTTTACTTCGGCCATGTCACCAAGCAGCTCCTGCTCGGTAATTTCTATAACAATGGGTTTACTCTCGCATTCAGAGTGACCACATTCCTCGCATTTTAGTTTTGCATACTGCAGGAGTTCTTGAACTAATTGTGGATGGCGTAGTAAATCAGCTGACACGTTGACAAAGTGAGGGAGGTCATTCTTGCTGTAGGCAAAGTTTTCAGAACAGCGAGAAAGCATTTTGTTTATTATTTGGTAGTCAATCCTATGTACCATTTGCAGTTCAATCGCTGCATCAATAAAGCTATGTGCTTCAATCAGCGAGCCATCTTTCTCCTGGATGCGGGCTAACGCTTCTTCAGCAACCTGTTGACCGGTAAAAATATCAAAAATCGGCTGGTATACTGGTGTAACTCGATCTTCTTTTAATGCATTTTCTAATAGGGTTCCAACGGAAAAAATCTTTCCGGTCGATTGTTGGCTACTATGGATACGGTTACGCCCGTTTTGCTTAGCTTGATGTAATGTTGCATCAGCGACACGAAATAGTTCTTCTGGGCTGTTACCATCTTCAGGAAAGTTAGAGACACCAATACTGAGGGTGACAGGAATTGTTTCATTGTCCAGTTTGAAAGGGTCCTCGGCTAAACTATTGCATAGGCGTTGAGCAATTTTACAGGCAGTGTCTAAATCTGCATCAGGCAACATACAAAGAAATTCTTCGCCGCCCCATCTGCCAAGATTATCTTTGTCACGAATTATAAACTGTAAGCGTTCGGCAATCACTTGAAGTAACTGGTCACCTGTTTTATGCCCATATTGATCGTTTATTAATTTAAAGCGATCGATGTCTAATAAAAGAACGGAATAGGTTTTATCTCTGTACTTATAATCATTATGCAGGTGAGTAATTGATTGTTGCAGTGTATTGCGGTTAGGCGTACGGGTTAGAGTGTCATGACTAAATTGATATAATAGTGGACGTTGTTTATCACTATTTATGGCGCTTAGCTTATGGAACATTAAGATAACAGTATTTTCGTCAAGCGGAGAAATACTGAAATCAACCAGGATGTCGACATTTTTTTTCGTTCGGATCAAATGTTTTTTAATCGGTCCAAACGTATTACCGGAATCAATAATTTTGTTTACAATTTTTAAATAAGATTGCTCTAAAACATCATTGCAAAACTGAAAAACGTTTTCCAATGGCTTGCCTTTAGCATCGAGTTGTAACCAGCCTGTTATTTTACTTGCCGTTTTATTGATGAAAATTATTTCACCTTTTTTGTTGATGCCAATCGCGCCATCGTAATAAATGGATAATAAATCTTCTGCATAATCATCGGCACGAGGATCACCGAAAAGAGAAACGACTGAGGAGGTACTTTCTATCTGATCACTGGCGCGTTGTTTGGGGTTTGCCACAAGTTTGCCTATTAAATTTGTTCTATTCTTACAATAAGAATAACATATAAGTGGGTAATATTTATAAAAAAACTATAATCTAGCGCACAAATATGAAAAACCAAGCAACATTAATCAGGCGTCTTTCATTACCACTGCTGGTTTTTTATGGCATTGGCACTATTTTAGGTGCGGGGATCTACGTTTTAGTGGGAAAGGTGGCTGGTGAAGCCGGTTTTTACACCCCTTTTTCCTTCTTATTGGCCTCGACATTAGCCGCTTTTTCGGCTTTTTCCTATGCTGAACTGGCGGCACGTTTCCCCAAAAGTGCAGGTGAAGCGATATATATTGAAGAAGGTTTTGCGATAAAAAACCTTTCGATATTAGTTGGTTTTTTAATCATCTCGGTCGGCGTGATATCCGTTGCCACCCTGGCGCATGGATTTACGGGTTATTTTAAGATATTTTTTGATTTACCCGAGGTAGTTATCATCATTTCAATTGTCCTGTTTATCGGACTGGTCTGTGCCTGGGGAATTGAGCAATCGGTTGTTATTGCATCGATTATGACCGTTGTTGAAATAATTGGTTTATTGATTATTTTATACGTTGGCAAAGATGCTTTCACTATGCTGCCTGAAAAATTTCCCGAGATGATACCCCCATTGGATGCCACTATCTGGGCGGGTATTTTTTTGGGAAGTTTTGTCGCGTTTTATGCTTTCATCGGTTTTGAGGATATTGTTAATGTTGCCGAGGAAGCGATCAAACCCAGCATCAATATTCCATTAGCGATTATTATTTCATTAATCGTCACGACAATTTTTTATGTGCTTATCTCGATCGTTGCCATTTTACTGGTCGCACCAGAAAAGCTGGCAGCGAGCGAGGCACCATTAGCCATGATTTACCAGTTAACAACCGGCAAGACACCTTTGGTTATAACAATGATTAGCTTAATTTCTGTTGTGAATGGCGCCTTAATTCAGGTCATAATGGCAACACGGGTACTCTATGGTATGAGTCGTAAGCAGTGGTTGCCGGCAATGGTTGGCAGGGTTAATGCCACGACACATACTCCGCTTATAGCAACAATGATTATTACAGCTTTAATTCTGCTTTTTGCTTTAATTTTTCCCTTGTTAAGTTTAGCCAAAATCACCAGTTTTATAACCTTAACTATCTTTATGTTAATTAATTTTTCATTACTTAAAATTAAATACTCTAAAAGAGAGTATTCAGGGTTTACAGTACCCCTGTGGGTACCCTTAACCGGTGGCGTATTTACGTTGTTATTTATATTATATTTAATAACTACGTTTATTTAATGATAATAGAGTACTTAAGTTATATTGGTTTGGGAGCAATCGCGGGATTTGTTGCCGGCCTTTTAGGCGTAGGTGGTGGTTTAATTATTGTGCCTGTTTTGATTTTATTATTTCAGGCAAATAACTTTTCAGCTGAGATCATTGTTCATATGGCAATAGGTACCTCACTGGCCAGCATTGTATTTACTTCTATTTCATCAGTTTATGCCCATCATTATCGGCATCACGCGGTGCAATGGCGTATCGTGAAAAAGCTGACGCCTGGAATTATTATTGGTGCTGCAGCCGGGGCAATCATCGCTAACATGGTTGCGGCAAAAAACTTACAAATGTTTTTTGCTATTTTTGAATTAACTATCGCGCTACAAATGGCTTTAAATATTAAGGCTCATGCTTCTCGCACTCTACCACGTACGGCAGGCATGACACTGGTTGGTTCGGGAATTGGTTCACTATCAGCAATAGTCGGTATTGGCGGCGGAACCTTAACTGTTCCTTTTTTAAGCTGGTGTAATGTAAAAATGCAACAGGCAGTGGCAACCTCAAGTGCCTGTGGATTACCAATAGCCGTTGCCGGGTGTATTGGTTTTATGATTACTGGCTGGGATGTGTCTTTATTACCTGTAGATGCAGTGGGCTATATTTATTGGCCGGCATTATTAGCGATTAGCTTTTCAAGTATATTATTTGCACCACTGGGGGCAAAAGTGGCGCACTATATTTCTCCGCAAAAACTAAGACGCATTTTTTCTATCGTGTTGTTTTTACTCGGGGTAAAAATGTTATTGGGTTAAGTATCTTCGATTATGATTAAAATATAACCCAGTGAAACATAGTCATTAATTGTTGCCGGTCCTGCAGCAGCAACATCGACATAATCAGGGAAATCTTCTTCAGTTACATTTCGCCAGCTGGCATGCGTACCACATACATGAAGTGGTACATTCTCATCTTTAACAAGTTGCTGTGTTAAAGAATGAACGGTTTTGTATTTCTTGTTTTTGTTAGTTTGTAATGCGAATTGTTCACTGCCATGAGTCACAATCGCAATTTCAAGTTTCGGGAAACGTTTGCGTAATGCCTTAATGTGGTTTTGAACTTCGGGTAATGCCCATTCAAGACTATTCGCATCGCCAGTGACTATTTCAAAAACAATTCCGGCGGGTGGATTTTTTTGCGCAAGGATGTCATCTATTTTTTCACCTGAGTCAATAGCATGGCTTATTGGCATAAACAGCAGGTTGGAGGTAATTAAGGTAGTTAGAAGTATAATATTTTTTATCATCATTGCATCTCATTATGTTATTGCAAGCCATAAAATCATGGCTCGCAATGACACGTGTCTCAACCACCAGTCATAGACATAAAGCGAACCAGTTTTTCAGGTTTGTCACTAAACTCATGTTTTTCAGGTTTTAAGTTAATCGCTTTTTGTATGTGCTGCTTCAATTCGTCATCACTGATACCAGCACGCATTAACTCCCGTAGTGGGTAACTATCTTCTTGACCTAAACAAAGGTATAAAGTTCCATCGACAGATAGTCGAACACGATTACAGGTATCACAAAAGTGTTGTGACATCGGTGTGATATACCCGATTCTTAAATCAGTACCCTCGACCCGCACATAACGGGCTGGGCCACCACCGTTCATATTTGCTTTGACCAGGGTATATTTTTTTGCCAGTCGATCATGAATTTCATTTAATGGAATATATTGCAGGCTGGCACCGCGACCCGTGTCACCCATGGGCATGGTTTCTATGAAGCGTAACGTGAAGTCATTATCGATACAAAATTGCACCATGTCTTCAACTTCATCATCATTAACACCACGCATCACAACCATGTTGATTTTAACCGGGTGGAAGCCAGCTTCCTTCGCAGCCATTAAGCCATCAATGACTTTTTCCAGTTTGCCACCAGTAATATTTTTAAAGCGGTCGGCTTTTAATGTATCCAGACTAACATTGATCCGTGAAATGCCGGCTTGTTGTAAAGCTGCAGCCTGTTTTTTCATGCGCGTTGCATTACTGCTTAGCGAAAGATCATTAATCCCGGGTAGAGCAGCCAGTCTGGCTGCAAGCTCAGGCAGGTTCTTTCTTACTAATGGTTCTCCACCGGTGATACGGATCCGTTTTGTACCCAGCTCACCAAAGAGCCTGATTACCCGTTCAATTTCATCAAAAGTAAGCCAGTTTTCGGGTTCATTAAAATCTTTAAAACCTTCTGGCATACAGTAGTTGCATCTTAAATCACAACGATCGGTAACCGACAAGCGCAAGTACTCAATGCTGCGTCCATATTGATCGATTAATTGTTGAGTCATACAAAAACCATGTGGATTAAGTGGATATAACTGTAGGAAAACTGTATTAGCCAATGCTAATTATAACTGATCGTGGCGTAAGAGAGAGTACCAAAGTGGTTTTATTTTAACTTTATCGGGAGGGAAAATTGTTGAGTTTTATTAGGGTTATATTAGTCGCTGACTTCTAATGACATACGGACCAGATCGGTTACGGAGCTGACCTCCATTTTGTCCATAACATTAGAGCGGTGAACTTCGACAGTTTTAACACTGATTTCTAATTCTTTCGCAATATCTTTATTGAGCTTACCGGCGACAACAAGTTCCATCACTTGTTTTTCGCGCTTAGTTAAAGAGTCGATACGTTCTTGTGTTTTATATTGTAACTTGTGTTTTTTTCGGTTTTTCTTATGAGTGCTGATTGCATTGTGGACCAGGTCAAGCAGTTCCTGGCCTTTAAAGGGTTTTTCAAGAAAATCCAGTACCCCAGCTTTCATTGCTTTGACAACAGTCGATATATCCCCAAAACCACTAATCATAATGACAGGCAGATCGATGTTATTTTTTTCAAGTTGCTGGTGTAAATCGAGGCCACTTATGCCGGGCAACCGTAGATCGAGTATTAGGCAGCCATAGCCATCCGCTGTGTAATTTTCCAGAAATTCATTAGCATCATTATAGACTTTTGACTGGTAGCCTATAGACGAGACGAGTTCTCGCAGGTATTTAAGCATGCTCGGATCATCATCGACGATGTGTATGGTGACGTTTTTATTTGTCATATTATAATTATAGAAAACGTTATAAATCTTAAAAAGCACTAGTTTGTAGATAATGTATCTCAGGGGGGAAATGAGATGTTATTTACAGGCTGTAATCATAGTGCTTCCCCATTTAATATCATATTATGGTCAGCAGTTATTGCTATTAGGGTATTCCCTGATAAATTGAGCAATAGCTCACAAGTTGTGTGATATAGTCTGGCTAATGAGCAAAATTAATTTTTTTGATTAAGTTATTCGTATTATGAAAAACCAGTATGTATACAGTAAAAAACTGGAGGTTAAAAACCTTTCTTGTTTTCGTAATGAGCAAATTTTATTTAGTGAAGTTAACTTTTCACTAGTTCCAGGAAATGTGCTCTTTTTACAGGGCGAAAATGGCAGCGGTAAAACCAGTTTGCTAAGAATTCTATGTGGTTTTCGTTTAGCCGATGAAGGAGAAATTAACTGGGGAGATAAAAAAGTCTCAGGTATGCCTGAATATTTTCAGAATATTTCTTATGTCGGGCATAAAAATGGCATTAAGGATGAACTTAGCGTTGAAGAAAATCTAAATTTAATGCGATCAATGGCAAGTGTTTCTGATATTAAAACGGAAAATGTTTTAAAAGAAATTGGTTTATTTAAACGGGCAGATGTCATTAGTCGACAATTATCGGCAGGGCAAAAACGTAAACTCGCACTGGCACGTTTAATGATGACGGATAATTCTTTCTGGATTCTTGACGAACCTTTTACTTCACTGGATAAAACAAGCGTTGGTTTTTTTGAAACTTTAATCAAACAGCATATATCGAGAGGTGGCATGTTAATTTTAACCTCCCATCATGATATTGATTTGTCTGGCTTACCGGTTCAGCATTTTAGTTTAAGTAGTCAAGCTAATGTTTAAAACATGGTTGCAAATATTTAAACGAGATTTATTGATCGCTTTTCGTCGGCGTTCAGAAATTATTCATCCCTTGATCTTTTTTGTTATGGTTATTTCATTATTTCCATTAGCTATTGGTGACGATAAAGTTCTGTTACAAAAAATTGCCCCCGCAATTATCTGGGTGACGGCTTTACTGGCGACAATGTTGTCATTAGATAATTTATTTCGTTCAGACTTTGAAGACGGAAGCCTTGAACAAATGACCCTGCTAAAAACACCCTTGTCATTTTTAGTAACAGCAAAAATTTCGGCGCACTGGTTTATAACGGGATTACCTTTAATCCTAATAACCCCACTACTTGCAACATTATTGTATCTTTCGTCAGATACTATAATGATGTTATTGCTCACTTTGTTATTAGGTACTCCTACCTTAAGTTTAATTGGTGCGGTGGGTATCGCTTTAACTGTGGGATTAAGGCAGGGAGGGGTTATACTATCGTTGTTAATTTTACCTCTGTATATTCCGGTATTAATTTTTGCGACACTGGCATTAGAAAATACGGTACAGGGATTTTCAGCTGAGGCGCAATTAGCGATGATGTTGGCAGTTTTAGTGCTGGCGATGACATTATCTCCATTTGCTATTGCCGCAGCATTAAAAGTAAGTTTGAATTAAGTTATGGATATTAAGCTTCTCTATCATAAATTTTCTTCTCCCCCCTATTTTTATAGGATCGCGGGACTATGGCTGCCCTATATTATGGGGTTATTTGTAACCCTGTTTATTGCAGGTTTATATGGTGGCCTGATAATGGCGCCGACAGATTACGAGCAAGGTGAAGCTTATCGAATTATTTATGTACACGTTCCTGCTGCCTGGATGTCACTCTTTATATATATGGTAATGGCCATTACCGGTGCCATTGGTTTAATCTGGCGATTAAAATTAGCTGAAATTGTGTCAATAAGTAGCGCACCCATTGGTGCCAGTTTTACTTTCCTAACATTGGTCACAGGTTCGTTCTGGGGTAAGCCGATGTGGAATACCTGGTGGGTCTGGGATGCCCGCCTGACCTCTGAATTATTGTTATTATTTTTATATCTCGGTGTGATTGCGTTATATAATGCTATCGAAGATAAACGTACCGCGGCACGTGCGGTTGCTATTTTAGCGCTGGTTGGGGTTGTTAATATTCCAATCATTCATTACTCGGTAGAGTGGTGGAATACCTTGCACCAGGGACCCACCATTACTAAATTTGATACGCCTTCAATACATTTATCCATGTTAATTCCGTTACTCATAATGGCTGTTGCATTTAAACTGTTTTATATAGGCAGCCTGTTTATGCGAGTCAGAACAGAGTTGTTAAAGCGGGAACAAAAAAGTCGCTGGGTATCAGAATTACTTAAGATAAAAAAATAGTGTCATTCCGGCATGACGAGAGACTAATAAGATGGAAGTACTAGATTTCGGTAAATACAATTTATATATATGGGCGTCATATGGACTGACGTTTCTGGTCCTGATATTGAATGTTGCATTACCTTATTTTGAAAAAAAGAAACTATTAAAAAGTATACAACGACGGAACTATTTGAATAATAATGGTTCGAATGGCTAATCTATTTATTTTGTCAATGCCAAGTCATAATATGACTGCAGCAATCTACATATTTAAAATTACTTAAATTGAGATTGCCACGTCAACACTGACATAATCTTTTTCAGTATTTTCTAGCAAGGACAAATAATTTCGAGTCATAGTAATTAACATTAGTGAGTAAACAAAGTGAAAGCAGCACGAAAGAAAAGATTATTTTTTATTGTATTTCTTGTGGCCGGGGTAACGCTCGCTGCAGGTTTTGCAATGTATGCCTTTAATCAAAACCTGATGTTTTATTTCTCGCCTTCCGATGTCAAGCAGGGAAAGGCGCCGACAAATAAATTATTCCGCATGGGTGGCATGGTTGTTAAGGGCAGTTTTGTAAAAGAACAAAACAGTTTGAAAGTGCATTTTGATCTTACCGATTACGACAAAATCGTTAGTGTCGAATACACTGGCATACTTCCGGATTTGTTTCGTGAAGGGCAGGGTATTATCAGTCGCGGCAAATTAAATGATAAAGGTGTGTTTATAGCTGAAGAAGTGCTGGCAAAACATGATGAAAATTACATGCCGCCTGAAGTTGCGGAGTCATTAAAAAAGGCTCAACTTGATAAAACGCTACCTAATAAATCTCAGCCAAATAAATCTGAATAAGAAAATTAATTATGATTCCTGAACTTGGTCAATTCGCATTAATCATTGCGCTGGTTATGGCGCTGGTGCAATCTATCTTACCTACTGTAGGTGCAGCAAAAGGCGTTAATTCCTGGATGGCGCTGGCAAAGCCAGTCGCACAGTTGCAATTATTTTTTGTTACTGTTGCCTTTGCCTGTTTAGTTTATGCCTTTGTTGTTAATGACTTTTCAGTGGTCTATGTCGCGAATAATTCAAACACTGCTTTACCTTTAGTCTATCGCATATCTGCAGTTTGGGGTGGGCATGAAGGCTCGCTGTTATTATGGGCGTTAACCTTATCTGTGTGGACCGGGGCAGTGACTGTTTTCAGTAAAGGTATTCCAAAAGACATGTTATCGCGTGTAATTGGTGTCATGGGCATGGTCAGCGTTGGCTTTTTACTCTTTATGTTATTGACCTCTAATCCTTTTGATCGTTTTGCAATGGCACCTGTTGAGGGGCGTGACTTAAATCCCTTACTTCAGGATTTTGGTTTAATCATTCATCCACCGATGTTGTACATGGGTTATGTGGGTTTCTCGGTTGCCTTTGCCTTTGCGATTGCCGCGATGTTAGGTGGAAAACTTGATGCGGCCTGGGCGCGTTGGTCTCGTCCATGGACAAATATTGCATGGGCCTTCTTAACTATCGGTATTTCTCTTGGCAGTTGGTGGGCTTATTACGAGCTCGGTTGGGGCGGCTGGTGGTTCTGGGATCCGGTAGAGAACGCCTCCTTTATGCCATGGTTAGTGGGCACCGCACTCATGCATTCATTAGCAGTAACCGAAAAGCGTGGCACCTTTAAAGCCTGGACCGTACTGTTAGCTATCTTTGCATTCTCGTTAAGTTTATTGGGTACCTTCTTAGTACGTTCAGGGGTATTAACCTCAGTACATGCCTTTGCAACTGATCCTGAGCGCGGTGTCTTTATATTAATATTTTTGGTAATAGCAATTGGCGGCTCGTTAATGCTGTACGCATGGCGTGCACCGAGTATTCGCAGTTCAACAACCTTTGAATTATTTTCTCGTGAGACCGCTTTACTCTTTAATAATGTGATTTTAGTGGTGGTGGCAGCAAGTGTTTTATTAGGCACGTTATATCCTTTGTTACTTGATGCCTTAGGTGCAGGAAAAATTTCTGTAGGCCCTCCGTATTTTAATAGCGTATTTGTTCCGTTAACCATTCCTTTAGCATTATTGATGGGCGTGGGCGCAATGATGCGCTGGAAACAAGATAAACCTATGCGCCTGGTAAAAGCACTGGGACTGTTATTTGTACTTAGCCTGGTTATTGGTGTTTCACTACCCTTACTTTTTCCACGCTATGAGTTTGGTGCGGCGATCGGTTTAATGCTAGCTATATGGATATTATTAACAACACTTCAAGGGCTACGTGTTCGGCTGGCAAATAAGACTTTATCGCTACAAGCTCTTATTAGTATTCCACGTGGCTTTTACGGCATGAGTATCGCCCATCTTGGTGTGGCTGTTTTCATTGTCGGTATTACCTTAACGTCTATTTATAGTGAAGAAAAAGATGTGCGCATGACGCCAGGTGAAAAATTCGTTTTAGCCGGATATAGTTTTGAATTTAAAGGTGCGAAATCAATTCCTGGTCCTAATTATCAGGCTCAAACAGGGCACCTCACCGTAAGCAAGGATGGCCAGCTAGTTGCCACATTGTATCCGGAAAAACGTGTTTACCGAGTACAAAAAAATCCAATGACAGAAGCCGCTATTGATGCGGGCATAACGCGTGACTTATTTGTTGCCCTGGGTGAACCCCGCGGTGCCGGTGGCGCGTGGAGCTTACGACTGTATGTAAAACCGTTTATTCGCTGGATATGGTTAGGTACATTATTTATGGCTTTCGGTGGTGTGCTTGCAGCAACCGATCGACGTTATCGATTTGCAGGTAAAAAAATTAGTGGCAAAGAGGTGAAAGTGTGAGTTTCAATCGCGCCTTATTGCCGTTAATTGCCTTTATCGTTTTAGTAATATTTTTAGGGATTGGTTTAACCAAAGATCCACGTAAATTACCGTCACCTTTTATTGGTAAAGCAGCACCCGTGTTCAATTTACCGTTGCTGCATCAGCTAGAAAACACATTTACGCCTAAGTCGATGCTTGGCAAAGTCTGGATTTTAAATGTCTGGGCTTCATGGTGTGTTTCTTGTCGTGCTGAGCATCATGTTTTAAATAGTCTTGTCAGAAATAACCAGGTCAATTTAATCGGCTTGAATTATAAAGATGAAGTGGCTGATGCACGTCGTTGGTTAGCCCGCTACGGTGATCCATATCAACTCAGTGTCAGCGATCTTGAAGGATTAGTTGGAATAGAGTGGGGTGTTTATGGTGTACCCGAAACATTTGTTATGGATAAAAAAGGTATTGTGCGTTTAAAACACACCGGACCTGTTAACAATGAAGATATAACAAACAAGATAATTCCATTAATTAAACAGTTAGAGGCGGAATCATGAAAGGCTTAATGATTGCTCTCACTTTATTTTTTTTATTAAACCCGACTAGCTATGCGGCTTTTGAAGTAAAAAAATTTGAAAATCCACAACATGAGCAACGTTATAAACAATTGGTTGATGAATTACGTTGCCTGGTTTGTCAAAATCAAAATTTAGCCGATTCAAATTCTGAATTAGCACAAGATCTGCGCAAACAAGTCTATAAAATGATTAATGCTGGCCAAAGTGATGAAGAGATCATGGAGTTTATGGTCACGCGCTATGGTGATTTCGTTTTATATCGTCCACCTTTTAAAACAACAACTTTCATTTTGTGGCTCGGCCCTTTTATTATCTTCATAATAGGGTTTGTAGTCTTGATACGTTTTATTCGTTTGCGTAAAAAAGTTGTAATCACAGAATTATCCAATGATGAAAAAGAAAAATTAAAACAATTATTGGATGAAGATAAAGGAAAAGATAAATGATTACTTTTTGGATTTTTGCTATTGCAATGCTTGTTATTGCACTGGTCATTTTACTACGTCCATTACGTCTTGATTCAGATAAAAGTGATGCAGATCGAACCGCGCAAAATATCGCGATCACAAAAGAACGTCTTAACGAATTAAAAGTAGAATTTGAGCAAGACACGATTAGTGAAGAAGAGTACCAGCAAACACGAGAAGAACTCGAACAAGCCTTATTAAATGATGTTGAACAACCTGCCGCAGAAAATTCCCGGATTACAAATAACGAATCTTATAATCGCATTGCTCGTTTTGTTTTACTATTTGCCGTACCTGTTTTTGCGATTAGTTTATATGCTTATTTAGGTAAACCAGAATTAATTGAAGCTGGTAAACAACAAGTTGCCGCGCCTACTGGGCATACTTCTGCGAGTGGCAAGAGTAAGATGGGCACCGTTGAAGAGATGGTGGAAAAACTCGCCGCAAAATTAAAACAAAATCCGAATAATGCAGAAGGCTGGTATATGCTCGGTCGTTCATATATGTCGATGAAAAAGTTTAAAGAAGCGGCAGCGGCATTAGAAAAAACCAATCAATTGGTTCCAAATAATCCTGCAGTAATGTTGCGTTACGCCGATGCCTTGACCATGTCCCGGGGAGGACAAATCAGCGGTAAACCTTTTGAGTTGATCTTAAAAGCACTTGAGTTACAACCTAACGATCCAACAGGTTTGTGGCTGGCAGGCATGGGCTATGAAGAGCAAGGTGATTATAATAATGCCATATCCTATTGGCGACGATTATTGCCCTTGCTAAAAGATGAAAAATCTTTAACCGAAGTTAAAATACTCATCAGGCAAGCTAAAATGAAAGCGGGTCCCAACTACAAAGAACAAGCTGAGACTGAAACAGAAAAGAAACAAGATAAGGGCATTCAAAATATAAGCTTGAATGTGAGTCTGGATAAAAGCCTATTGAGTAAAGCTTCCGCCGATGATGCAGTATTTATTTTTGCCAGGGCGGCCAATGGCCCGCCCATGCCATTAGCTGTTGTCCGCAAACAGGTCAGGGATTTACCAATAAAAGTAATATTGGATGACTCTATGGCCATGACACCGAGCATGAAGCTTTCCAGTTTTAGTAAAGTTCACGTAGTTGCAAGAATTTCAAAGTCAGGTAGTGCTAAAGTACAAGCTGGCGATCTTGAAAGTGAAAAACGAGTCGTTACGTCAGAGCAAAAAGCACAGATCGAGCTTTTAATTAATAAAGTTTTACCCTGAATCTTTTATAGTAAACTAATTTACTCAAGTATTATCCGTCGAAACACTTTAAAAACTCTTGTATTGTTATAAATAATTAATTGCATATGCAATACAGAGGTCTATACTTAAACAAATTTCCCTAGGTTGTTGTATCAGTTTGTTAGCCAAAATTTTGTTTGTGTGGGGAAGTTGTATCGAACAAAAAAACGCTAACAGTATCGGTATACTAGTTGTTGTAATAATAAACAATAAATAACACAAAGGAATACCCGATGAAAAGACTCAGCCTCTTACTTCTAATGTTGTGTTTTACAACAGCTTCCTTTGCTGCAGAAAAATATGAAAAGGTCTCACAAAAACTAGCCGACAAAAATGGTTGCTTATCTTGCCACCAAGGCATTGAGTCTATTCGAGATAAAAATGCGCCAATGATGCTTGCGATCAAGGCGATTGGTGCTACTCACGGTGATCCGGGTGGTTGTGTTGTTTGTCATGGTGGTACACCCAGTGCGACAACAAAAATTGCTGCGCATAGTGGCAGTCCCAAAGCATTAAGAGATGCCAAAGGGCCTCAACTCTTTTATCGTGATCCAGGTAGTATTTGGGTCAACAAATTTACCTGTAGCCAGTCCGGTTGCCATCAAGGTTATAGTGATCGTGTAGAAAAATCGCTAATGAATACCGAGGCCGGTAAGATTCAGGGTAACTTGCATACCTGGGGTATTAAAGAAGTACAAAACTATAATGTACCTTGGGGTAACTATGATATAAAAGATAAAGATGGCATCACGCCTCAGGTGGGAACCAAGGCCTATAAAGATTATATGAAAAAAATGATCAAGGCTCACCCAAAGCAGTTCCCAAAAGAATTAAAGAAACTACCTCTCCCTTCTGTTGATGAAATCGAAAAAGATCCTAAAAAGGCCGGGTTTACCTATCAACGTCATGAGTGTCAACGTTGCCATGTTGGTGTGCGTGGTCGTGAAAAACGCGGTGACTACCGCGGCATGGGTTGCTCGTCTTGTCACATCCCTTATAGTAACGAAGGTTACTATGAAGGTAATGATCCAACTATTGATAAGACACAGAAAGGACATTTACTGGTACATAGTATCCAGGCCACCCGTAAATCCAAGGTAAAAGTACCCAGTGGTAACCACTACACTGGTATCCCGGTTGAAAGCTGTAATTCATGCCATAACCGGGGCAAACGTATTGGTGTCACATACCAGGGTTTGATGGAGTTCACTTATGGTAGCCCGTTCAATGCCAAGGGTGAGAAACAACCCAAGTTACATACCAAGCGTTATTTGTTTATCTCAGATGATTTGCATCACCAAATTAAGAGTCGTAAAGGTAATCCAAAAGGTGGCCTGCTATGTCAGGACTGCCATACCTCTATTGATATGCATGGTGACGGTAATATCTTTGGTACTACCCTGGCACAAGTTGAAATTGAATGTGAAGATTGCCACGGCACGCCTCGTAAGTATCCATGGGAATTACCACTAGGTACAGGTGAAGAGTTTGGCAGAACGTTGTCTAAAAAAGGGCGTGGCCTGTCAGATCAAGCCTCACTTGAAACCCAGACTTTCGCAACAAATTATGACAAGAAAGATGGCTACCTGTTAACCACACGGGGCAACCCATTTGGTAATGTGGTCAAAGATGGTGATAAAGTTATCTTACACTCGGCCACGGGTAATGATTTTGAAATACCTGTACTAAAAACATTACATAAGAAAAATGCCTGGAAGAGCCCGAATGCCATGGTGGCGATGGATCGGGTAGAAAAACATGCGGAAAGTCTTGAGTGTTATGCTTGCCATGCCTCATGGGTACCACAATGTTATGGCTGCCATGTAAAAATGGACTATAGCGAAGGTAAGAAGTCTATCGACTGGGTAAGTTCAGGCAACAAACGGACTGAAAATGGTGAAACAGCAGAATCCGTTCTTGGCAGTGGTGGTCTTAAAACACCAGGTAAAACAAGCGAAACACGTTCTTACTTACGTTGGGAAGAACCTGTTCTGGGTATTAATGGTGAAGGCCGTGTAACTCCATTGATGCCAGGTTGCCAGGTTGTCTTTACCGTTATCGATCGAAAAGGTAAAACGATTGCTCTTAACCAGACCCATCGTTCCAAGGATGAAGCAAAAGCGATAGGCCAAAAACGTCTGCCACTTGGGCTGGATATGGCTCCGGTACAGCCACACTCAGCGCAACGTAAAGCCCGCACTTGTGAGTCATGCCATAATAATCCTAAGGCGTTGGGTTACGGTATCTCAGGTGGTGTGTTCCAGACCCGTTATACTGAAAACGTAATTGAAGATTTGATTAATCAGAAAACCGGTAAACCGATTGCGAAAAAATCTATTATCCAGATTCCTAAAATTAAGGGTATGGATTTTGATTGGTCAACTATTGTGAACAAGAAAGGTGAACAGGTACAAACAGTAGGTACACACTGGCCTATGTCTCGAGCCTTACCGAAAGAAATGCGTGATGCTATGCAACGTACTGGCTTGTGTATGGGCTGCCACCGTGAGATGACAAATGAGCAACTTTGGAATAAAGTGGCAACGAAAGGTCAGCTTAACGATAAGCAACATACTGAATTAATGAATAAAATGTTCAAAGCTTATGCTGACATGAAAAATAAAAAATAAGAATTTAAAATAGATAAGAGCATAGTTATTTGTTAATGAAATGGTGTTTAAGATGTAAATATAGACTCATCGTGGTTTTAGCTGCGATGAGTCTTGTTGCTTGTCAGCAAAAATCCAGTGAATCAACTGCTAAAGCGTCTAACGAAACATCTACCTCTCCCGCAAATGCACCGACAAGAATGGGTCCACATGGCAGTTATGATCCTCATTATAAACTCACTGCAGAAAAACATATCCAGGTTGCGCTAAAACATCGCGATGAAAATCGAATCGGTGAAGCACTAGATGAGCTACAGCGTGCAATCGAAAAATTTGATAAAGAGGCACGGCTCTATTCAGTACGCGCCAGTATATTAATGGAAAAAGGAGAGCTGAGTTCAGCTTTAAGGGATTTAGAAAAGTCTTTAGAGTTAAATCCAGATGATCCATCGACCTTGACTAACCGGGCCCAGGCTTATCGTAGCTTTGGTCGTATTGCTGAAGCACTAAATGACTTAAACAAAGCGATTGAAAAAGATCCTGATTTCATTGCAGCACGCTTTAATCGTGGCGCTATTTATTACAGTAGTGGTGAATATAAAAAGGCGTTAAAAGACTTTAATCATTCGATTGCAGTTGATCCTCATACCGAAGCACTCTACTTTAATCGCGCATCAGTTTATGATGCCTTAGGCAAGAAGAAGTTAGCTATTACTGATTTAAAACATTTTATTCAACTCTCGAAAAACGAAAGCTGGATAAAAACCGCTAACGAGTTATTAAACAAATGGCAGGCTACCGCTGCAGAAGACAGTAAGCAAAAATCATAGTGTACAGATTTAACTTATCAAAACTTTTATTTTCTTTTATTTTATACTTAGGTATAGGATTTGCTGTTGCCGCTACTGATTCAAGAATAAGTTTCAAACAGTTATTAAATGAAGCCGGATTGGTGCTAAATTCAGCAAATAACTTAAACATCGTTAAGCCACAGGCAAATTCGATACAACCCTATGAGTATGCACTGCGCAGCAGTGATGCCGCCCTGGAAATTCGCTATGCAATCCGGCCCTTAGCGCGTGTAAAAATTGAATATGAAGATCCGCATAATTCCGCTCCCAATCCAAATCATATATTTCCTTTATTATTTGATACGATGTTAGAAAACTTATCAAAAGAAGGAAATACACCTAAAAGAGAATACTCACCTGAACAAGCACGAAATATATTTAATGCTGATTGGGCTAATGCAGCTGCGTTTGATGTGGTCCCGGAATTTTCTAAAAAGTATAAACAGGGTTTACTGGTTGCCATGCATAAAAATACAAAAGCAGATGCCTATGTGATCTTTCTTTATAATGACTATCAAAAGATTAAAAAGATCATTGACTCAAGTATGCGAATTGTCATATTTAAATAATGTAAGTATCAAGATACAGGTTATTTATCACTGTATTAGTAATAATTTCCTTAAATAGGAGACGGTAATTCTAATTGTTGGATTACTTTTTCTGCGGTACCTTGATCTGGATGCCCTACCGCGATAACTTCGTCATTTATTATAAAAGCAGGAAATGATTTGATATTAAGTTTAGTTGCCGTGTCTTTACCTGTGGTTTCCGAGTAATTCTGAGTTTCAAATTTTATATAATTTTTTAAACAGACGTCGTGCCATATATTCCTGGTGGCAGCACATAATGAATAAGGTCCCGCTAATATTAGTATGGCTTTTATCCTGAATAGAAATCCTATATTCTAATAATATTCGTTGATTGTATTGTTTCTATACTTTTAACACATTGACTAAAGTCAAGAATAAGCTTTATATAAATTTGCAGTGGCAAAAAAAATAAGAGATATAAAAAATAAGTCTATGTAGAAAAGTATTGATCTAGATGAGCTTCATCAAATCCCTTTGTTTTCAGCGTTAGATGAAGAGCAGCTTGAGAGTGTTTTAAAACATAGTCGTACCATTTCCTTAAAAGCAAAAAATATTCTTTTTGAAAAGAGTTCAGAAGCGACACACTTTTATCTTTTAAGAGCCGGAGAAATCAAACTTTATAGTTTGTCTGAAGATGGTGATGAAAAAGTTATTGAAATTATTTATCCATCACAAACTTTTGCTGAAGCGATAATGTTTATGCCTAAACAAATTTATCCCGTCAGTGCAGAAACACTTAAAGAAAGTGAAATATGTAGTTTCGATTTTAAACACTTTCGTAGTTTGCTGGCTGGAGTTGATTATATTTTCTTAATAAATCCAACCATAATAGTATTGATTTCGTTTTACTCTTAGAGGTGTAAAGCTTAATAACTATAATTCCTTAAAAATTCAATATAATTGTCTTATTTTAGTTCAATATATCAGTCGTAAAGGATTAAGTTTTAGCGGCGTTTGCCGTTATAAAAGGTAAGAAATATCTTACGAATCACTTACAAAATATGTCAGAACAAACTGGAAAACAGCCCTCACTTGAATTATTACAATTGCAGCAGGCATATAAATTAAAATTGCCTGAAAAAATTGATGAAATCGAGGTTATTTGGTCCGGTTTAAAATTATCACAAGATCAGGGTTTTACTGTTTTGCACCTTAAGCTACACAGCCTGGTTGGTACTGCCGGGACATATAATGCTTTGGTTGTGAGCAACCTGGCACGTAAGATTGAAATCATTATTAAATCATTACTGAATAATGAAATAGAATTAAATAACGAGCTTATCGCCAGTATCGATTCTTACTTGCTTGATCTGCGAGAAATATCAGAAAAATGGCAACCATCTGATATACCCTATATATCGCAGGTTAATAATAGCGCCTTAAAAGAAAGCAGCAACTGGAATAAAAACATTTTCTTAGTGGAAGATGATGTTGAACTTATCTTACCTTTAATTGATTTTCTAGAAAGTGAAGGCTATAAGGTTTTTTATTTCCGAGATATCAATCAATTTGAAAATGTCTACCATCAACATGAATCGGCCTCAGCAATCATTATGGATATGTCATTTAATGAAGGGCATGTTGCTGGGGCGGACACTATAAAACGATTATCTGAAGAGGATGAAAATATTCCTCCTGTCATTTTTATTTCAGTTCATGATGACATTGAAGCAAGATTAGCTGCAGCCCAGGTAGGCGCAAAAAGATATTTCACAAAACCAATTAATAAATCGAGCTTGTTATCATCCTTAGATAGTTTAACGCATCGTTCTGAAACTTCAGCCTATAAAATATTATTGATCGATGATGAAAAGGAAATCGTTGATTATTATTCAACGGTATTAATAAATAATGGCTTTGAGGTACGAGCATTTACTGATCCCATTGCTGGATACAAAGACATATTAAGTTTTGATCCTGACCTTATATTGTTAGATTTATACATGCCGGTATGCTCTGGATTTGATTTAGCAAAAATCATCAGACAAAATGATGACTACGCGCACTTACCTATCGTATTTTTATCATCAGAAATGGATATAGGTACTCAGCTGGCTGCGATGGATTTAGGTGGTGATGATTTTTTAATGAAACCAGTTGAAACTGAGCACCTGATTCAGGCGATGACATCCCGGGTTAAGCGATACCGGCGAATTAATAAATTAAACACCAAGCTAAAAGAAGCATTGATTGAGAGTGAATACCGCTTAGTCACATTAGATCAACATGCCATTGTTAGTATTGCCGATGAAGATGGAAATATATCTTATATTAATGAACAGTTTAAAAAAATAAGTGGTTATGAAGAAGATGAACTACTCGGAAAAAACTTCGCCTACACGGGTTCAAAAAAGCACCAGGAAGTTACTGCAAATGCAATATGGAATGAAATTTCATCGGGCGAAATATGGCGAGGTCAGGTTTGTAATCTTGGAAAAAACAATAAAGAATTTTGGCTGGAGCTAACTATTGTACCGTTCTTAAGTGAAAGCGGAAAGCCGTATAAGTATATTGCCGTTGGCACAAATATTACGGAAATTAAGTTTTCTGAATTAAAAGCGCATGAAGATGAAATGATGCTAATAAAAGCAAAAGATGAGTCAGACAGGGCGAATAGTATGAAAACAGAGTTCCTGGCAAATATGAGTCATGAGTTGCGCACACCTTTAAATGCAATCAGTGGTTTTGCCCAGCTATTATTAATGGATGAGGATAAAAATTTAAATGATGAGCAAAGAGATAGTATCGAGGAAATAGAAAAAGCGAGTAGTCACTTGTTGTTATTAATTAGCGAGTTATTAAATTTATCGCAAATAGAAGCAGGAAAATTTAGGTTTAATTGTGAAACCGTTGGTTACACAGATATTGTTGTTGAATGTGTGAATTTGATGCATAGTTTAATTGAACGAAAAGGCATTCATATCGAATATAAAAATGAAGATGAGTTGATCGATTTTGAGCACTTTGTGAATTTAGCTCTGACAATTTATGTTGACCCGGTTCGTTTTAAACAAATCTTTATCAATATTCTTAATAATGCATTGAATTACAATTCTGATAACGGAAAAGTTATTATTGCAACAAATAAAATAGATAATTCACTTTTGAAAATTTCTATTACCGATACCGGAGAAGAAATTACAGAAAAAAACCTGGAACAACTGTTTATCTCGCATAGTCGCCTCGGTAAAGAAGAGACAAATATTGAAGGAACAGGTTTAGGTTTGGTAATTAGTAAAAAATTAACCAATGCAATGGGCGGGAAAATTGGAGTAAATAGTGAGGTTGGAAAAGGGACAACTTTCTGGTTAGAGTTCCCATTGAATGAATTAGATTTAATGAGAATTTAATTATTATCATTTACATGGTGATGATTATTCCCGCACCACCTAAATTGCTTTTTTTAAATTCTAATGAGCCGTCATAAAGTAGAAGCATATCTTTCACCATAGCCAGACCCAGTCCATGACCTGGTGTGTTTTCATCGGCTCTTTGTCCCCGTATTAGAATACGCTTTTCTATTTTATCATCAATCCCCGGGCCATCATCCTCAATTGATATTCGTACCTGGCCATTGATTTTCTCGACAGAAACATTAATTTTTTTATTGCACCATTTAAACGCATTTTCAATAACATTCCCAAGCAGTTCGTATAAGTCACCCTGTTCTATTTTTATAGAAATATCTTTATTGCCTGCATACTTGACCTCGACATTTTTATCTTTATAGACTTTTTCTAACGCATTAATAATTTTATCAGCAATGCTGTATACATTTGTGAAGCCGGATAACCGGGTTTTCCCGGCAGTTGATGCGCGCTGCAATTGGTAATTGATGATGTTGTTGATCGTTTCAATCTGTTCGTTAGCTATTTTTTTATCATTGTCTTTAAATGAAGAAACAATGCCTTGTAATACCGCTATCGGTGTTTTTAAACTATGCGCCATATTACCAAGGGCATCTCGATAGCGTGTTAATTGTTGTGATGATGATTCAAGTAACTGATTAAGGTTGTTTGTTAAAGGCGTTATTTCCTTAACATAATTATCACTTAGCTTGGTTGCATGACCTTGTTCTATCTGGCTCAGGTCATTGGCAACATGTCGTAAAGGTGTGAGGCCCCAGCGTAATATAAACATTTGGATAATAACCAGAAGAAAACTGATCCCTGCCAGCCATCCCCATAAGTTTTTTCTGAACAGGCTAATTTGAGCATCAAGAACATTCCTGTTTTCAATAATCTGAAATATGTATTGTTTTTCTTGTCTATCGCTTATCCATAGTGTGGAGAAATTAAGTGCTGTGTATGTTTGCTCGTCATGTCTGACTTTTGAGAAATAAAATTCTCCAGCCGTAATATCTGTCGGGACACTAATGTTAAAATTAAACAGGGATTTAGATTGCCAAACTAATTGATTGTTAGCGCTGATAACACGTGCATGCAAATTAGAATCAATAATATTTAGACGAGGTTCTGTTATTTCTTCGGGTAGTGTTAAGTTATTATTCTCATCATCAAGCTCTGCATTTGCTAACAAGGCATAAATTTGAGTGCGTAAATTTTCTTGCTGAGACTTTTCTGCATTATTGCGAAATGCTTCATCAAGAACGAACCCGGTTAAACTCATAAATAAGACCAGTATTACGAGTGCTGATATTAATACTCGTGCATGAATTGAATGTTTCATATCAGTTTTTATCATTACTTATGGGTTTTAGGTTCCAACGGTAACCTCGACCACGTAAAGTTTCGATAGGCTTCAGAGTACCGGTAGGGTCGAGCTTTTTCCTTAAGCGGCCGACAAAGACTTCGATGACATTGCTATCACGATCAAAATCCTGTTCATAGATGTGTTCTGTGAGTTCAGTTTTAGAAACAACTTGATCCGCTTTCATGATCAGGTATTCAATGACTCTATATTCATAAGCAGTCAGTTCCAGTTCAACTTCATCAAGATAAACTGATTGTTGCGATGTATTAATACTGAGAGAATCGAATTTGATAACGGGTTGGCTAACACCTGAGGAACGCCTTAATAATGCACGTGTTCTGGCCAGTAACTCTTCATTTTGAAAAGGTTTTACCAGGTAATCATCTGCGCCGGCTTCAAGTCCTTCAACCTTGTCTTGCCAATTGCCGCGGGCAGTTAATATAAGAATTGGAAAGCTTTTTCCTTGTTGTCGCCACTTTTGAATAACGTCAATGCCGGATAATTTAGGCAGGCCTAAATCAACGATCGCTAAATCAAACGGGTATTCGCGACCCATAAAATATCCTGACTCGCCATCTTCGGCAGTATCGACAGCATAACCTTGTTGTTGCAGATATTGCTGTAACTGATTTCTCAGGTTAGGTTCATCTTCAATGGTTAATATACGCATAGTGAAAATTACTGAGCAGCAATTTTAAATGTTTGTACTTTTCCTGAGGGTAACAAGACTTTAATTTTATATACGGTTTGTCCCTTAATAGTTACCGTTTTCGCTGATAGCACTTTGCCTTTGGTTCGTTGTTTTACAGATTGAATTGCACTATTAAGATCTGGGTGACTTTTTTGTGCAAGTTGAATATGTGGAACAGCAACTGAAGCTTGTGCAAAAATGCTTGTACTTAACAGGCTGGCTAGCACAATAAGCATGGCAGGTAAGTGTGGGTATTTCATCTGTCAATCCTGACCTGGTAATGGTTGTTTTAGGTTGAGGCAATAAACTTGCCTCAACCTAAGGATAACCAAGCCATTCAAGTTTCACCAGAATTATTCAAGCTTTTAGTGGTGTGAAATTGCATTTCCAACTAGGGCACCGAAAATAGCTCCGCCAACGGTTGCTCCCGGATCACCATGGCTTACATCATTGGCAATAGCAGAGCCGATTAATCCTCCGGCTATTGTAGGCAAAGCACGATTTGAGTGTAGATGCGTGCTTACGCTAATTCTAGATGAGTGGCGTGGTGCTGTATATGCGTCATGGATTACATGTCGTTTTGTATGGTGGCGACCACGTCCCCAGTCTGAATCATGGCGACGCATATGCTTGTAAATTCTCATATGGCGTTTTGCACGGCGATCTAAATCATGGTGTTTACGGAAATGGCGATATTTACCATAGCGATGATCACGATGTTCAGCCCGGTGCGCTCTTTCCCAGTAATGGCGGCGCTGATGTTTGCGCATATGCCGTTTATGGTGCTCACCTTTGTATTGGAAATAACCCCGATCATAGTCACGATGGTGGCCGCGATCATGGCGATTTTCGCCAGCCTCAGCCATTGTCACGCTTGATAAAGCGATAGCAATAATACCTAATATGGTTTTGATACTTGTTTTCATGGCAGTTCTCCTTGTGTTGTGACAGCTTGTCGTGCTGTTATGGAGAACTATAGAGGGGGCAAGCTGAATCGAAGCTGAACAGAAAGAAAATATGATGAAAAAGCATAAAAAAAGCCGCCTTGTAGTGCTACAAGGCGGCTTTTTAGCGAGTTTAGCCTGTTTACTTAGGTCGTTTGGTAATACAGGTTTTGTGGGTGATTCGCCTGGGCGAAAAAGAACCATCTTTCTGCAATTAAACCAACATACTGAATAATAAATGCGCCTAATAAAGTGCTTGTACTACCAGACTCCATACCCGACCATAGTAAAATAATAGGTACCGGGAATACCAAAATCATAAAGCTCCATTTAATAATTTTGAAAAATGTTGCCGTTTTATGGTGAAAGAAATCACGTGTATTAACAGAACCACCTTGCATACCCATGGCTTTTTGTTGAATTTGTGGGTGACGAATACCGATCGCAGACTGAATAGTTGATTTTGCTTTAATACGAGAATTACGAATTAAAGAGCCACCACGAGTTATGAATGCAAATGCGGTAATAATAATTGCCCAGTTGCCATATAAACCAAGCAGATCTGGCGCATTTGAACTTGCGAATGCAGCCGCTAAAGTAAATCCAGATGCAGTACCTAATAAGATGTAGTTAATAGGTGTTAATGCACATGCCCACTCTTGGAGAAATTTAATTGCTGCGTAAATCATACCCGTGCAAATAAACAGTACGAATGTAAAAAGCATACCTAAAGCACCAACAATCAGGCTTAACTGGAGCGTTGTCCCTGCTTTGCTGGTATATAAGACAGTATCCAAACCAAAGTAATGCATGATGCTATAAACGAAAATCAAGCCCATTACGATGGGTAAAGCAATAACTTCACGAGACAACCATGAAGTACGCCATTGCGTTGCTGAGCGCCATGCCCGTTCTGGGCGTCCAAGGTGGAAGACTGAAGCGATTAAACCGCCAACTAAAAATACAAAAGCGATAATACCGCCTAAGCCGTAAAATGTTGCGCTGTCCTGGCTTGGGACCAGCTCAACCGCTGCGTAACTTTGACCTGTGAACAAGGCTAAAAACAAACCCTGTCCCACGCCGATTAATGTTGTTAAAAAGATAACTGAAAATGCCGGATGCATTGTCGATCTCCTAAATTATAATTAAATACGTTAGCCACGAAGAACACGAAGGACACAAAGTTTTTCTTGGTGTTCTTCGTGTCCTTGGTGGCAAATAACTGTTACCAAGAAGTACTGTCGTCGAGCGTTGTACCTTCTACCGGACCACTTGGACCACGTTGTTCTTTATTCAATGGATTATCTGCACGTTGCAATTCATCTTCATGAATATGCATATGTGTTTTACGACGTGGTAAGTAATGGTTAGATGGGTTAGTACCCCATTCAGGCATTAACTGATAACCGCCTTCTTCACGAATCGCAACAGAGACATCTGAATCAGCATCATGAACATCACCAAACAAACGAGCACTTGTCGGACAAGCCAATACACAAGCAGGTTTACGTTCAGCTTCTGGTAAAGACTCATCGTAAATTCGATCAACACATAAGGTACATTTTTTCATGACCTTTTGTTCTTCGTCTATTTCACGTGCACCGTAAGGGCATGCCCATGAACAATAACGACAGCCGATACATTTATCATAATCAACTAAAACAATACCGTCTTTCTCACGTTTGTAACTTGCACCTGTTGGGCAAACCGGTACGCAAGGTGCATCTTCACAATGCAAACAACTTTTAGGAAAGTGAACTGTTTCAGTTTTTGGAAACTCACCCACTTCATAAGTCTGAACACGGTTAAAGAAGGTACCGGTTGGATCTTTACCGTACGGATTTTCATCCGTCATAAAGCCTGCAGGACCTGAGGTGTTCCATTCTTTACAACTTGTTACGCAAGCATGACAACCTACGCAAACATTAAGATCTATAACTAAAGCTAACTGAGTCATTATTTGGATCCTTTCGTAAACATGCCAGCAAAGAAACCTTGCTTCTTACGGCGTTCATCTGTGCCCGGAAGTTGTGGCATTTCATCAAACTGAGGGTATGATTCCTTAGGCTCATCATCTTCAGCTTTATAAACACGTACACGAACGTCAAACCAACCTGCCTGACCTGTAACAGGATCAGAGTTAGAAATATGTTCACCACATTCGTTTTTAGGTAGCTCTTCAGAGATTAAATGATTCAACAAGAAACCTTTTTGAGATTCATTGGCGTCACCATCCAGGTTCCAGGCACCTTTTGCTTTACCCATTGCATTCCAGGTCCAAACTGTTCCTGGTTCAACGGCTTCGCTGTATCTGGCCAAGCATCTAACCTTGCCGTGCATAGATTCAGCCCACATCCAGCCACCGTCTTCGATGCCTTGCGCTTTCGCAGTAGCAGGATGAATGTGCATGTAGTTATGCGCATGAATCTGACGTAACCACGCGTTTTGTGAATCCCACGAGTGATACATCGCCATAGGACGTTGGGTTAATGCCGCTAATGGATATTTTTGTTTGTCGGTTAACTGCACTTCTAACGGCTCTGCATAGAACGGTAATGGATCGAAATGAGTTTCAACACGGCCACGTAAATGCTCAGGTGGTTGTTTACCATCAGATTTACCTTGTGCTGCACGACGGAATTTCATTAACACTTCAGAGTAAATATGAATGTTAATCGGTTCAGCATAACGTTGTAGAGAGTGTTCTTGTGACCACTTCAAGTAACCGCGATTCCAGTTACGCATGTACTGGTAAGACTTGGGTAAATGATGGTGGAAAACACAATTGTTTTTCTCATACATTTCCCACTGGTTTGGATTCGGTTCACCTTTCATGAACTTCTCGCCACCTTTACCACGCCAGCCAGATAAGAAACCAATGCCAGAACCCGGCGCCGTTTCATAGTTAACGATAAAGTCAGGGTAGTCACGGTATTTACGTGTGCCGTCTTCCTTGGTGAAAGCAGGCAGTTTTAAACGTGAACCTAATTCAATCAGTACTTCCTGGAATGGTTTACATTCACCCTTAGGTGGAACAACAGGTATACGTACCGAATCAACGGGACCTTCAAATTCAGAAATCGGACGATCAAGTATTGAGATAACATCATGACGTTCTAAATATGTTGTATCTGGAAGTAATAAATCCGCGTACGCTGACATTTCTGACTGGAATGCATCACAAACAATCAAGAATGGAATCTTGAAAGTGCCATCTTCATTTTTGTCATTGAGCATTTTGCGTACTTCAGACGTGTTCATGGTGGAGTTCCAGGCCATGTTCGCCATGAAGATGAGTAAAGTATCAATGTCGTAGGGATCTTTATTGACCGCATTGGTGATCGCGTTTTGCATCATACCGTGTGCGGATAATGGGAATTCCCAGGAGAATGCTTTATCGATACGAACCGGTTCACCTTTGTCGTCAACAAACAGGTCATCAGGCTCTGCCGGCCAACCCAGTGGCATACCATCTAGTGGCGTATTGGGTTTAACGCCTTCAGGACCTTTCGGTGTTTTCGCACATGGCGGAATCGGACGAGGGAATGGTGCTTTATGACGGAAACCACCTGGGCGGTCAATCGTACCTAAAAGACTCATTAAGATAGACAAGGCACGAATTGATTGGAAACCATTTGAGTGTGCCGCTAAGCCGCGCATCGCATGGAAAGAAACCGGGTTACCGGTAACCGTGTCGTGATCTTTACCCCAGGCATCGGTCCAGGCAATCGGTAATTCAATTTGCTCATCACGTGCGGTGATACCCATTTCATGAGCTAGCGTTTTGATTCTGTCAGCAGGAATACCGGTCACTTCAGCAGCCCACTCAGGGGTGTATTCTTCAACACGCTCTTTTAATAATTGGAAAGCCGGTTTTACCTGGCGGCCATCCGGCATGGTGAATTCGCCCAATAAATAAGGATCTACACTTTCTTCACGCGCATGCATTGGTTTGTCGCTTGTACGATCCCACCAAACTTTATCTTGCGCTTCAAAACACTCTGTATCTTGCGGGATATCGGTGCGAACAAATAAACCGGCATCATCACTCGCTTCATCAGTGCTAACAAGTTCAGCAGAGTTTGAATATTGAACCAGGAAATCACGGTCATATAAACCGGTTTTGATAAGTTCATGAATCAGGGCAAGAATTAATGCGCCATCCGTACCCGGCTTAATCGCAATCCACTCATCAGCAATCGCTGAATAACCCGTACGTACCGGGTTAATCGAAATAAAACGACCACCATTACGTTTGAATTTAGATAACTCAATTTTCATTGGGTTTGAGTGATGATCTTCTGCCGTACCGATCATAACGAACAGTTTAGAACGCTCGAGATCAGGACCACCGAATTCCCAGAAAGAACCACCTATGGTGTAAATCATGCCTGCTGCCAGGTTAACTGAGCAGAAACCACCGTGGGCTGCATAGTTAGGTGTGCCGTATTGCTTAGCAAACATACCGGTAAGGGCCTGCATTTGGTCACGGCCAGTGAACATCGCAAATTTCTTAGGATCGGTTTCACGTAAGTGGCGCAAACGATCTTCCATAATTTGGAAGGCTTCATCCCAGCTGATTTCTTCAAATTCAGCTGCACCACGCTCTGCACCTTCTTTACGTTTTAACGGTTTGGTTAAGCGGGCTGGTGAATATTGCTTCATGATGCCTGAGGCACCTTTCGCACAAATAACACCTTTGTTAAGCGGATGTTCAGGGTTACCTTGAATATAACGCACTTCGTTATCACGTAAAGTGACGCGAATACCGCAACGGCATGCGCACATATAACAAGTGGTGTTTTTTACTTCGATTCGGCCTTCAGGTGGCTGAATTGGGTCATGTAATACGGTCATAGTGTGGCCTTGATTACTGTGATCATTAGTGATGTTTTAATTAAGTGCGCGATTATAGGGAGCTAACCACGCAGTGACTAATCATGTTTATTTAGTACATTATAAAATCATTATATACTAAAATAGCGCGCAATTTCACCTACCCCATTTGGGTAGTTAGAAAATAGCCTTCCATTTCAGATTAATTTAAATAAAAACCTATTTAAATTAGTGGCTTAGCCGAAAAACGAGATTGTCAGTAACTATAGACAAGCCTTGCAGATTTGCCAGTTTTAGTAGCGGCAGTTAACAATATTTCATGAGTAATAAATGATTTTAATTAGTGTGAAGAAAAGTGCTGCAAATCAGGTTTATTTTGCGTTATAGAGGTTAAAAGGCATCTATTTAAACTTTTTAACGTAAATTATCGCTTTTTAACGTAAACTGCATGAAAAAATGGTAATAATTTAAAGTTTCTATTAAATTAGCCGACACAATAAAAATCAGGCTATTGAACTAGCCAAATTAGTGCATATATTTTAGGTATATAGCATTTCGAATAATAAAAATAAGTACTGTTTAGGGTATATCAGGAACAACTTATATAGTGGTTTCAGTTTTAATTATATATTGAGGTGTCATTTATGAGTTTTACTAAATATTTATCAGCACTGGTTGCTGGAATTTTTTTAATGAATATCCAGACAGTCTCTGCAGCTGAAACCCTTCAATGGGCAGGTTGTGGTATTACCAAAAAAGCCTTTATGAAAGAGTTAGCTAAGGCTTACACCAAAAAAACCGGTATTCAAGTTAAGCTGAGCGGTGGTGGTGCGACTAAAGGTATCCGTAATGCAGCGAAAGGTGCGATTCACATTGGTGGTGCTTGCCGAGTTTCTTTAGAAAACCATGAAGAAGAACGTAATGCCTTCCAAATACCGGTTGCATGGGATGCGTTAGTGGCATTCGTACATAAAGATAACCCGGTTGATAATATTTCATTTAAACAATTAAACCAGGTTTACCTGGGAAAAATTACTAACTGGAAACAACTTGGTGGTAAGGACGCGCCGATTGAGTTGTATGTACGTCGTGGAAAAATGTCGGGTGTCGGACGCACGCTACGTGAGCTGGTTTTTGCTAACTATGATCAAAAGTTTAAAGCCACTTACGTGGTTAAATCATCGGGTCCGGTTGAAAAAGGCGTGGTAAAAAATATTAATGGTTTAGGTGTTTCGGGTATCAGTAGTGCGAAAAAACGTAAGTTAAAATTATTAAAACTTGATGGAAAAGCACCGACTTACGAGAACATCAAAAATGGTTCGTATGCCTTGTACCGTCCACTTTACCTGGTCATTAAGCGTGGTAATAAGGTACCGCTGGTTAGAGACTTTGTTAAATATGCAGTGAGCAACGAAGGCCAGAAAATCATTCGTTCTCAGGGTACAGTGCCCTATGCTGAAGCATTGCACCTGGTAATGAAACAACTCGATCAATATGAACGTGCAAATAGAGAAGGTTTATCTCAAACCAAAGCACAGTAATTACTTCTTTGTGTTAACACAAAAGGGGCGTTATGCCCCTTTTTTATTGCCTGCTATTTAATAGTGATTACGGCTTTCGTCACATGTTTATCCCTGCTCATATCGTTCATTGGCGCTTTGCCTCGCATAACGAATTTAATTGAAATTTAGCTGCCGAAAATACGGCGTTTTTTTATATAACGTAAAGTGGAAGAATTTAAATAACATAGTAAATCAGTAGGTTATAGAAAAAATCATGCCGAAACTAGCGTCCGGTTACAAATAAATAAGAGGTATAAAATATATGTATAGGGGGGTAATGCATTCATGCTAGACGGTCACTCAATTTAGGAATACTCTACGCTGCAAATAATTAAAAGGGTTTCCTGTGGAGGAAGCTCGAGTCAAAAAGTCACAAAAATTTTGAGGATAACAAAATGTTCACAACCAACCCTTTTGACGCTATCACGTCATTAATATCTACCGATGTAATGCAGATGTACGTCATTTTAATGGCTGTACTTGTTGCTGCCGGTACAATTCTTGACATGATGCATAAGAAAAGTGCCAAGTACTTTTTCGAAAATGCAGAAAAAGCAAAGAAAAATGCAAAACGCTCAGTGAGCACTGGTGAAAAAGCTGGCCTGGCAGTTGCAACACTTGCAAACGAAGTTTTAACTTCCGGTGAGTTCAGTAACCAAAAGCGTAGAATGTCTCACCTTTTAACCATGTATGGTTTCATTATCTTTGTCGCTTCTTCTGGCTTGATGATTTTTGAATGCGAAACGTTTGCAGCAACAACACTTGCCCAGGCCTGGCACATTGGTGCACTTATGCTTGCTGTTGGCGGCTACTGGTTCTGGTTCTTCATCCGAGTAGATGTGAATTCAGAAGGTGTTCGCTGGTACCAGTTACGTAAAGCAGATATGTTTATTGTCTCTTTACTTCTTACAGCAACATTCGGTTTAGTTTGGTCTTACTTACAACACAAAGGTACCACTGGTGCAGTAGCTGATATGGGTTGGACAACTTTGTTCTTCGTACTTTTCGTTCTTTCAAACACATTCCTGTTCTCGACTGTAATGTGGTCTAAGTTTGCACATATGTTCTTTAAGCCAGCAGCAGCATTACAAAAACGTATTGCGCATGCAGATGGTTCAGCAGAGAACTTGCCAGAAGACTTCGATCTGACAGATCCAGCAGTACAGGCGAAATTCCCGGATATTCCAGAATATATGGGTAAAAATCCAGAATATATGGGGCATGGTATCCGTCGTGAACCTGCAAACCACTACTAAACATTAATCTAATAACAATTATTTAAGAGAGAAATATTATGCCTACTTTTGTATATATGACTCGTTGTGATGGTTGTGGACAGTGCGTTGATATCTGCCCATCTGACATCATGCACATCGACAAAACATTGCGTCGTGCTTACAACATTGAACCTAACATGTGTTGGGAATGTTATTCATGCGTAAAAGCTTGCCCACATCATGCAATTGATGTTCGTGGTTACGCTGATTTCGCTCCACTTGGTCACTCTGTACGTGTACATCGTGATGAAGAAAAAGGAACAATCGCATGGCGCATTAAATTCCGTAATGGCAAAAAAGACATGGATCTTTTAGCGCCAATTACTACTAAGCCTTGGGGTAGTGGACATTATGATTTAGCAAGTGTGCCTGCACCAGCTAAGGATATGGTCAACACTGAGCTACTTTATAACGAGCCTAAGTACGTTGCTATGAATGAGAATGACTTAATGACTCTTGAATCAAATGGCTTAGAAATTAAAGAAGGGGTTTACTACTAATGGGCTACAAGACAATTATTGAAGACGATATCGATATCCTCGTCGCAGGTGCAGGCCTTGGTGGTACTGGTGCTGCTTTCGAAGCTCGCTACTGGGGCCAAGATAAAAAAATCGTTATCGCTGAAAAAGCAAACATCGACCGTTCTGGTGCAGTAGCACAAGGTCTATACGCGATTAACTGTTACATGGGTACGCGTTTTGGCGAAAATAATCCTGAAGATCACGTACGTTATGCACGTATCGATTTAATGGGTATGGTTCGTGAAGATCTCGCGTTCGATATGGCACGTCACGTTGACTCGGCTGTTCATCAGTTCGAAGAATGGGGCTTACCTATCATGCGTAACACAAAAACTGGCGCATATCTTCGTGAAGGTCGCTGGCAGATTATGATTCATGGTGAATCTTATAAGCCTATCGTTGCTGAAGCGGCGAAAAAATCGGCAGACAAAGTATTCAACCGTGTATGTGTCACACACTTATTGATGGATGAAGCGAAAGAAAACCGTGTTGCGGGTGCTGTTGGCTTCAACGTACGTACTGGTAACTACCACGTATTTAAGTCTAAGACTGTTATCTGTGGTGCTGGTGGTGCTTCAAACATCTTTAAACCTCGTTCAGTGGGTGAAGGCGCAGGTCGTGTATGGTACGCACCATGGTCATCAGGTTCTGCATACGGTCTTATGATCGAAGCGGGCGCGAAAATGACTCAAATGGAAAACCGTATCGTATTAGCACGTTTCAAAGATGGCTACGGTCCTGTTGGCGCATACTTCTTACACCTTAAAACATATACGCAAAATGCTTACGGTGAAGAGTACGAATCAAAATGGTTCCCAGCGCTTCAAAAAATGGTTGGTAAAGAATACCTGGATCCTGAAGCGTCTCATACGACTCATCGTCCAATTCCAACTTGTTTACGTAACCACGCAATCATCTCTGAGGTGAATGCAGGTCGTGGTCCAATCCACATGGTTACAATGGAAGCATTCCAGGATCCACATTTAGAGGAAATTGGCTGGCATAACTTCTTAGGTATGACAGTTGGTCAAGCGGTTCTTTGGGCTGCAACTGACGTTGATCCTAAATACGAAAATCCAGAATTAACGACTTCTGAGCCATACGTAATGGGTTCTCATGCAACAGGTTGTGGTGCATGGTGTTCAGGTCCTGAAGATGTTTCACCAGACGATTACTTCTGGGGTTATAACCGTATGACGACGATTGAAGGTTTATTTGGTGCAGGTGATGCGGTAGGTGGTACTCCACACGCATTCTCATCAGGTTCTTTCACTGAAGGTCGTTTATCAGCTAAAGCGGCTTGTAAATACATCGACGATGGTAAAGCTGAAGGTATCCGTGTAACGGACGCACAAATCAGCCGTCGTAAAGAAGAAATCTACAAGCCAATGGAAACGTACACTGTTGGCCGTAACGAAATCGTTGCTGGTTCGGTTAACCCGAATTACATCAACCCACGTCAAGGTCTTGACCGTCTACAAAAATTGATGGATGAGTACTGTGGTGGTTTCGGTGTGAACTACATGACGAATGACAAGCTTTTAAGCATTGGTCTTAAGAAAATGGCTATTCTTGGTGAAGATTTAGATAAAGTTGCTGCAGAAGACGTTCACGAATTACTTCGTGCATGGGAATTGAAGCATCGTTTCTTAACTTCAGAAGCTGTATTCCAACACACGATGTTCCGTAAGGAAACTCGCTGGCCTGGTTACTACTACCGTGGTGATGCAATGAAGGTTGATGATGAGAACTGGCATGTTTTAACAGTATCTCGTCGTGATCCTAAAACAGGTGAATACACGATGGAAAAAGCGCCTCTATACCACCTTGTAGGTGATATCGAGGACAAAGACTTAGCTAAATTAAAAGCTGAAGGTCACCACTAAGCAAATAAAGGCTTGATTATTAAGCTGTAAATTTATTTGCTACAAGAAAAGGACTGGCATGTATAATGTCGGTCCTTTTTTTATCTATACTGGGTATCTTTTCCCCGTTATAGATAAGGTTAAGTAAATGTAAGAAATAGACAGAGATTTAAGATGAACATTATTGAAAATACAGATGAAGAAATTTTAGCGGAAGCTAACCCGATGTGGGCCGATCTTGTTAAATATTCAAATGAAGGAAATTACGGTGCCTTCACTCGTAATTTTTCTGCTTCATTTATGAAAGGTGCCAATGAAGTTGAAATGGGTAAACAATTTGCCAGAAGTGATTTAGCTAAAAACTTATCAGAAGATTATACCTACCTGGGCATGATACGCCGTGGGGAATATGTCACCGTTTTATATAAGGTGATCAATAAAAAATCGCAAGGTGAATGGCTGGGACGACTGGTACTCGGTTATGAAAAAGATAAAGTTAAAATTTTTGGCGCGACTCTATTTTAAATTCCCCCTCCCTTTACGGGAGGGGGTTAGGGGGATAACCAGCGACTTAGCTGTAGTTGTACCACAGCTTAGTCGAATGGCTAGTTTTTTTACCAGGGTAAATAAAAAATCTTCCCCCACCCTAACCCTCCCCCAAAATGGGGGAGGGAATGATTTTTTAACTGAGCCTTAGCTATTTTGTAAGACAGCTATAATGAAAACAGGTTTTAAGTATGTCAGATACAATTGAAGACGAAAAATTCGTTGAACTAAATTATAAGGTCGTCGACGACAAAACCGGTGATGTGCTGGTTACAGTCGATTACCCGATCGGTTATGTTCATGGCGTTAATGATGTTATGGCAGAAGAAGTGACTAAGCATCTTTACGGTAAAAAAGTCGGCGATATCATTGAAGTGCCAGTCGATACTAAATTGTTATATGGTGAGCGAGATGAATCATTGGTTTTTACCGACAGCATTGAAAATGTGCCAGAGGAATACCATGAAATTGGTATGACCATCACCATGGAAAATGAAAAAGGTGAACCTAAGAGTTTTATCGTGACCCGTTTTGACGATAAAACTTTAACGGTAGATGGAAATAATCCGCTATGTGGTCGTGACGTTACGTTCGTGTTGGAAGTATTATCCATACGTGAAGCTACAGATGAAGAAGTTGATCTCGGTGGCGCGGTTGATGCTAACCCCGAGCTAGACGAAATCTTAGAACGAGCTGAATGAGTTACTTACTATGAAGTACAGCACGCCATATCTCCTATACCCAGTAAACCATAATCTTGAGCGCGCAATTGCAAGTTCTTTGATCTTGTTGGACGATGAAACGCTGCAACTTGCTAGCCCTGACAGAAGTGTGCCGGTTGCAGATAATTTTCTTTTTACCCGCGGTAATTTTGAACAACATACCTTTAGTGGAAATGTGTATGAGCCTTTGCGTCACGCACTAGAAGCATCCGCGACAGAAGAACTTCGTAAGCAGGAGCCGCTAGCCTGGGCGGATACACAAAACCGGCTGGGAAATATTCTTGCGGCAATTGGACAGCAGATGCACGATGCCGAGATATTTCAGAAGGCAGTTGAGAGTTTCACTCTCGCGCTGGAAGAACTTAGCCAGCAAGACTCTCCGCTAGAATGGGCTGCTACACAGGCGAACCTGGCGACGGCACTGCAAGCCCTCGGACGCCTGGAATCGGATGCAAAAGTATTGAATAAGGCGGTTGATGCCTATACAGCTGCGCTATTAGTATTTACCAAAAAAGATACGCCTGAAGAGTGGAAGCTGATCATGCTGCAACTGGGTATGACTTTCCATGAGCATGGAAAAGTGCTTAAGGGTAACCGACAATTTCAAAAAGCCGTTGTCGCTTTCAAAAATGCGATTCCAGAGCTCGATGCGGACAATTACCCGGTTGAACTGGCCGCTGCACATAATAATTGCGGCGCGGTATTGCATAACCTGGCGGAGTCAGAAGAAAATCCTGAGCGCTTTGAAGAAGCGCTAAGATCTTACGAGACAGCTTGGAAAGTCTGCATGGAGCAGCAGCGTCCTGTTCACCTGTCTGTACTTTGCCGGGTCAACAAGGCAAGCGCACGAAACGAGCTGGCAGAATTAACCAGCGATGCCGTGCTAGCAGAAGAAGTTGCCGATGATATTGAAATCATTATGGAATGTTTCCCTCACGCTTTACAGCCGTTATGCGTAAAACATTGTGAGGCGCAATTAAACCTGGCGAAGAAGCTGGCAAACGCTTCAGCGGCATAATAAACATTTCCTCCTTGATAAAACGACTCGCCATTAGACTAAGCTCTCCGAGCTAAGTCGCTGGTTATCCCATTTTGGGAGGGGGCTACGACTGCAGGGATGCAGGAGATAGAGCAAGGCATGGAGCAGTTGCCGAGGGGGAGGGGACTATAATTAAACCCGCTTTTCCAGCTCGTAATCGACGTTGAGAAATGCACCAATTTCAGATGCAAACTTTGTGACACGCGCACCAAATCCGACTGCCGGTGCGTTTTCATCTTTATCAATTGACAGAGTCAATACAAGTCCTAATCTTGGAGACAGATTATGTGCTTTGCAAAGTTCGATGATTTTATCCTTGCTGCCTTCAATTTTTTTCAAAATATCATCATCCATGAGTTTGTACATATCCAATTCCTGGGTATCAGAATCTAGGATTTCAGTAGAAAACTCCCAAGTGCTGATGACGGGTTTGTCTAAACTGCCATGCATTCCAGCATCATCGGAAGAGGTGGGTTCTAAACCGAGTGATTCTGTTACGATTTTTGGGTCAAAGTGATAGCCTGAAAGCCCAAAAAAAGCGCGTCCTTTGTTCGATGCCACGGGTAATTTCCTCTAAATAAGTCGATAATTTGATGCGCGAATTATAGCGTGTAAGGCTGGTTATTACTGTATTAACTTTTTTTAGGGGGGCTAACTAACTATTTATTATGTTTTTGCTGTGAAAAATGTAAAAATTAGGCCAGTAGAATAGATTTAAAGCATGGGTAAGAAAGATTTGTCAGCGGTAGAAAAACAAGAAAAAAAGCGAGATCCCAATAACCCGTGTTTATTTTGTACCGATGCTAAAGGTGTTTCGCTGCAAAATGAGCTAGCTTACAGTGCGCGAGACAGCTACGGGGTCAGCCCGGGGCACAGCCTGGTAATACCACGTCGGCATGTTGCTGAGTTTTTTGATTTGACGTCAGAAGAAGTCGCGGCTTGCATGGATTTGATAAGCCAGGAAAAAAAGCTGCTTGATCAAGAATTTAAGCCGGATGGCTACAATATCGGTGTGAACGTTGGAGCGGCCGCGGGCCAGAGTATTTTTCATGTTCATATCCACATCATTCCTCGCTACAAGGGGGATGTTGAGAACCCGCAAGGGGGCGTGCGACATGTTCTTCCTAAGAAGGCACATTACACACGTTAGAACAGATTATTTCGTCAGTTTACTGGGAGGGACTGGCATATTAATTTCGATTCCTCCCACTATTAAAACAATTAAGGAGTTAATGATATGGCTGAATTTACACGTCCTAAGGTGCCAACAGGTGTAACTGAGTATGTAACGACTACACAAAAAGAAATCGTACCTGGTCAGTTCCATGTAGGTTACTTAACTGAATGGAAAGCTTTCCAAAAAGAAGTACCGTACCAAGCACCTAAAAAGCCTTAAGGTAATCTGCTGCACGAGCTTAAAAGCTCGTGTGGCTTTTTTCCATCAATAATATATTAATTATTCAACAACTTGCGGTCCAAGCACGCGCAGGACTTCATCGACCGTTGTTAGGCCAAGATTAACTTTTCGAGCTGCATCGTGGATTAGGCTATGCATTGTTTTATTAGCGGCCCTGGTTAATTCAACGGTACTTGCCTGGGAAGAAATGAGTTCCCGGATAGTATCATCAAGCACCAGCACTTCATGTATTGCCAAACGTCCGTTGTAACCAGTATGAGAACATTTACGGCAGCCTGCACCATGAAATGTCTTTAAATCACTGGCTTCAAAAGCTGGCCCAAGACTATGCAAAATGTCCTCGGGGATCTCAGTTTGTTCACGGCAATCATCACAAATTTTACGTACCAGTCGTTGTGCGATCACCGCTTCTAATGCAGCTGAAACAATATAAGGTTTGACGCCCAGGTCGAGTAGTCTGGCAATAGTCGCTATCGCTGAATTGGTGTGCAAGGTGGAATACACCAGGTGTCCAGTTAGAGCAGCATGAAAAGTCACTTCTGCTGTATCCAGGTCACGAATTTCACCTAATAAAATAACATCGGGATCTTGTCTCAGGATGGCACGGAGTACGGTAGGAAAATCCATTCCATATTTTTCTTTAACCATGACCTGGCCAGCCATATCAAGATAATACTCAACCGGATCTTCGATAGTGACATAATTTTTATCCGGTGTTGCATCATGTTGTAACATAGAATATAGCGTTGTTGTTTTACCGCTTCCGGTTGGTCCTGTGGCCAGGATAATGCCCTGTGGTTTACGAATAACTCTTGAAAGTTTTTTTAATTCAGTCGGTGCAAGCCCAAGCTGATCAATATTATGTACAGTTGCATTACGATCAAGAATTCGCATGACCACTTTTTCCCCATTGATAGTTGGTAGTGTTGAAATACGTAAATCAATGATTCGCATCGGCGTCTTGACGGTTATACGTCCATCTTGCGGTTTACGTCGCTCTGTTATATCAAGTTCTGACATCACCTTAATGCGTGAGATCAGTGACATATGCAAATTATGTGGTATTTGAATTTTATCTGTTAATACACCGTCGATACGATAGCGGACAACAACAGACTTGGTTTTCGGATGAATGTGGATGTCACTGGCGCCAAGGCGTATAGCTTCAAGAACAATCACATTTACCAGGCGAATGGCTGGTGGTTCATCGGTGCTTCGTAGTAGCTCTTCCATACTAAGGTCGTCATCATCTTCAATAACAACCTCAATACCATCAATAGGGTCAGTATTTGCAACCAGTGTTTCCAGGTCTTCGAAATCGACATCGGTACCGTAGACGTCAATGATTTTTTCGCTAATATCAGCAGCATTTGCCATTACGGCTTGTATTTCCAGTCCGATAGTAAAACGCAAATCATCAATCAATCCCATATCCATGGGATCTGCCATTGCAATCATTAAACGCCTGTTTTCCTGTTTTAGAGGTAAAATAAGCTGTCTTTCACAAAAGCTTTTTGGCACAAGTGCCGAAACGGCTTTATCAATCTGGAATTCTGCAAGAGAAACCTCTTCAATCATTAAATCTTTTTTTAATAAACTTCTTATTTGATTCTCTGACACCCATTCTCTTTCAAGCAATATTTTAATGGTCGGTGTTTTTTTAGTTTGCTGAATTTTATATATTTCCTGCACCTGTTTATCATTTAATAAATTACGTTTGTGCAAAATAATGGCGAGTTGACTTCTATTGGTAACAGCAAGTTTTGATAATGTTGAAATTTCTTTAGTTTTATCAGCATTTAGTTTTTGTAATTCTTTGTTACGCTGAATTAAATCGTATTGTTCTAAACCCAGGCCGACTGTAATTCGTAGGTCATCATCGTTCCATGGCTTGAGAATAAATTTATATACCGCACCTTCTTTAATTGCTGTCATGACGGCTTCAGCATCTGCATGTCCGGTTAACAAGATTCGGATCATATCGGGATGTTCTGCTTTGGCACGGCGCATAAGTTCGCCGCCATTCATAACAGGCATTTTGAAATCAGAAATCATCAACTGGCATTTCTCTTGCGCCAGTACTTTTAATGCTTCTTCGCCATTATTTGCGGTAAACACATTATAATTTTCCTGGCGAAATACCCGCTTGAGAGAATTTAGAATATTCGGTTCATCATCAATCAGTAATATCTGGTATTTATCTGGTTTATCTGGTGATGCTGTTTCTTTATTAGTATCTTCACCGGTAAATAAGGAGGCATATTGCGACATGGTATTATTCCTTTACCGGAAGCGTAATAATAAAGCTGGTGCCATTATCTTTTTGGCTATCAACTTTTATTCGGCCGTCATGTGATTTTATAATATCCATTGACACTGTTAGACCAAGCCCTGTCCCGGAACCGACTTCCTGTGTGGTATAGAATGGATCAAAAATACGATCCAGTTGCTCAGCAGACATGCCGCAACCGTTGTCACTGATAGTTATAGATATCTCGTCATCAATAAATGCGGTTGTTACTTTTATTTTACCGTGGTCATGTTTTATTGCCTGGGAAGCATTTTGAATAATATTTAAAAATACCTGTCCCAGGTGGCCAGATTCACAGCGGGTTTTAGGTAAGTCTTTTAAATCAAGTTGCAGTTCAGCGGTTTGGGCTATTTGGCTACTTGCAACATTACCAACAGAACGAATGACTTCGTTCAAGTCAGTAATAGCGACCTCAGTACCATCAACATTTGAAAAGTCTTTGAGATCAGCAACGATTTTTTTTACCCGATCTGCACCATCAATACTTTCCTTGAGTAAAATCGAAAAATCCTCAAGGTTGAAATCTATATCATTCTCTTTCCAGAAAGTTCTAAGTTCACCACTATCGACATCGTTATTTAGCTTTTTTGCAAAGTCATCCATTACATTTACATAGTCAACAGCGGTACCTAAGTTGCTACGAATAAAACCGATAGGATTATTAATTTCATGTGCTACACCTGCGGCAAGTTGGCCCACTGAAGCAAATTTTTCTGCCTGGTATAATTGCCGTTGGGCAGCATCAATAGTTTTAACCTGTTGCTGCACACGTTGCTCAAGATTATCTGCAAGTTCTTTATACTTTGCTTCGGAAGCAAGTAAATCTTCATGTTTTTTTTGTAGTTTTTCGTAATCAGCATGAACTGATTCAAGATGCAGATCTGATGCCATGTGATATCGCTCAGAACTTTTTAATAGTAGTTGCAATAAAATTGCGACATGTTTTGCAGCTTGTCCATTTTCTGCTTCGAGGTAGCCAATGGGTTCAATTTGTACAGCAAGCATTATTTTGTGAGAGTCAGGTTCTGCATTTTCTTCACCAAAGATAACCTTGTCTTTACTATCAAGCAGGCGGACTGTATTTCCCAACATGTTTTTTAAACTGGCATATAATTTTTTTTGATTTATTCCCTTCAATAAATCATATATCGTCAGGTCGCGATCAAATGTATTTTGCGGAATTATGCGCATATTTATACCTACATATCGCTTGATGCCATCACTGACATGATAAAGTCATTTTCTTCGAAACCATGTTTTGATTTAAGTTCAAAACGGCGTTCCATATCCTGATATACAAGAAAAAGTAATTTTTCAAATGTTTCTTTCACGCCGGCACCTGTTGTGGCGGTACTAAAAATAATAGGCCACTTAGTTTGCCCCCACCGTTGATTAACTTCTTCTTCGCTGACAATATCGGTTAAATCTCGTTTATTAAACTGCACAACCAGTGGTAATGAATCAAAATCAAGTCCGACGCGTTTAGAATTATCAGCCAGGTTCTGAAATGATTCGCCATTATTCACTTTCTGGTTGTTTTGTGAGTCGGCAACAAAGACGATACCATCTGCACGTGAAAGGACGGATTTTCTTGTGCCATCATGGGCAACTTGGCCAGGAACAGTAAATAATTTAAATTTAATTAATAGTCCGGATTTTGCTCTTATGCCAATGGGTAATAAATCAAAAAACAAGGTGCGATCATTTTTGGTTTCCATGGTCATCAGTTCACCAGATAATTGTGGATCAATCAGATCATGCAGTGACATCAGATTTGTTGTTTTGCCACTCAGTGCTGGACCGTAATAAACCAGTTTAATGGTTAGTTTCTGCTCATTTTCATCGTACTCCGCCATAGCTATTCATCATCTTCAATCACAATTGATCCATCTTCATTCCAGTTAACATGAGTAATACCAGGGCTTTCTTTTTCCAATTTAGATAACAGTTTCTGGTTTTTACTTAATTCTTTGCTTTGGCTTCGTACCTGGTTTGCCAGGAATATGTTTTCTGTCATTATTTCTTTGTACTTTAATGATTGCTCAATAGTGAGTATGAGTTCATAGTCGTTCCAGGGTTTGTGAATAAAACGAAATATTTCTGCTTCGTTAATAGCGCTAACTAAAGCTTCCAGATCTGTATAACCACTTAAAATAATGCGGACTGCATTTGGTTGTATATCTTTTACCTTGATAAGAAACTCTACCCCATTCATTTCCGGCATACGGTAGTCAGAGATAAATAAATCAAACGAGCTTGATTCTGCACCTGCAGCTGAAGTAAATGTTTGAACGTTCCAGTCCCCGATTTTTTTTAAACATCGCTTAAGTGCATTAACAATGTTTTCTTCATCATCGACAATTAATATGTTGTACATTTGAATTTCCTTTAGCCTACGATATAAACATCCATCTTCTCATTGACAGAGTTTTCCATTTTTCGAATACGACGAATTATATTTTCATTGAGTTTTTGACCTTTAGTTAATAACACAACGCCATTACACATTTTTAAATCTCTTGCCAGAATCATGCCTTCAGAGATTTTAAGAGTGTTAAGTTTTAATTCTTTTACTTTATCTTTTTTAACTTCTTTAACTTCTTTATTTTCGATATCAGATGTATCTGATATTCCTAGCATTTTAAATAACACGTCCACCAGCGTTGGATCGTATCGTGTGCCTCGGTTGCGATTGATATTGGCAGCGCTTTCACTGGCGGAAAGTCTCTGAGATGACAATAAACCTGCCTGTAAAGAATAATAATCGCCTACCAGTGCGAGGATTCGAGAACCAAGAGGTATGTCTTGCCCTTTTAAATTGTCCGGATAACCCTGGCCATCGTATTGTTCATGTTGATGACGAATAATAGTCGAAGCCGTTTCAAGATATTCAAGTGACATTAATATTCCCTGACCAATATCAGGATGCATAATGAATGTAGTTTGTTCTTCACTACTTAGACTGTTAAATGGTTTACTAATTAATTCATCAGGTAAACCTATTTTTCCTATATTACGTAACAGGCATGCAAATGTTAGTTGTTGCACTTCGTCATCAGACATCCCGATTGTTTTTGCTATTTTCTGTGAAATGTCAGTAATGTTCTGCGTTAAACCACTTTCTCCTCCTTCACGTAACTCAATGATATTGGAAAATACTTTAATGGTAGTGACATAGTTATTCTTTAACGAGTTATGTGCAAGCTGCAATTGCCCCATTGTTTGACGTACTTCTTCAGTACGCGCTGTAACTCTTTCTTCCAAGTCTTCATTGAGTTCTTTGAGTTCTCTATTTTGAGCTTCTGTCAACGCTTGAAGTCTTTCCCGTTCTTTCTCCAGATATTTGCCTTTAAGTGCATGTTGTATGGTAAGGCGAATATCATTGTCTTCCCAGGGTTTACTAATATAACGATAGATGCTGCCTTTATTAATCGCATTGATAGTGGACGTAATATCTGCATATCCTGTTAGCAGTATTCGAATGGTGTCAGGATATTTATTAGCAACACGCTCCAGGAATTCAGCCCCATCCATTTCGGGCATTCTCATATCTGATACAACGATATCCACTTTTGCCATCTCTAGCATGGTCAGTCCTTCAGCACCACTTTCAGCAACCATAATGTTTCCAATAATTGGTCGAAATAATCGTTTTAATGAAGACAGAATATTTTTTTCATCATCAACGAATAAAATAGTTGCATCCAGCTTATTTTGCGTAGGATCCTTTTGCTCTGATTTATTTGACTGAGTATTCAAAATTTATACCTATATACAAATGATATTAAATTAACTTTCTGCTTGCTGTTCTGGTTGTTTAATCGGAAGCGTAACTGTAAAGGTTGTGCCTTTATTAATTTCGCTATCTACTTCAATATTGCCACCATGTTTTTGAATGATGCTATATGATAATGACAAACCTAGCCCCGTTCCCTGGCCTACAGGTTTTGTAGTGAAAAACGGTTCAAATAATTTAGCAATGTTTTCTTGTTTAATTCCGCTACCTGTATCTGTGACCTTAATCCAGACCGTGTCATTGTCATTTTTCCCGGTACGAATCGTAATGGTGCCCTGGCTTTCTATTGAATGTGCTGCGTTAACCAAAAGATTCATGAACACCTGGTTTATTTGAGATGCGATGCATTCTATGTCAGGCACATCACCATATTCCTTAATGACTTCTGCTTTATATTTAATCTCGTTATTAACCACGTTTAAGGTGCTATCAATCCCGCTATGCAGGTTTGTCCATTGCCATTCTTCTTCGTCGACATGAGAGAAATCCTTAAGATCCTGTACAATTTTTTTAACCCGGTTAACCCCTTCTTTTGATTCACTAAGTAATTGACCGATATCTTCTTTAACAAAATCATAGTCAATATCTTGTTTAAGTTTGGTTACATCTTCTGCAGCAACACTCTTTTCTTCGCTTAAAACAGATACCTCGTCAACAAAAGTCAGTAAGTCTTTTACATAATCATCCAGTGAAGTGATATTTGAGTTAATGTAACCAACCGGGTTATTTATTTCATGCGCCACTCCGGCGGCAAGCTGGCCAATCGATGCCATTTTTTCCGATTGCAGAAGTTGACCTTGTATTTCATTTATTTTTTCCAGCAGGCTTGCTTGTTCCGCTTTTTCTTGTTCCAGTAAAATATTTTTGTCGGCTAATTCATTTAATAATTCAGTTCTTTCGCATATATGTTCAATTTCAATGATGAAGAGTTTAATAATCATCTCGTCACTTTCATCAAAAAGTTCACCATCATTTTTTTCTGATAAATAAACTGTACCACGTACTACTTTGTTTACTGTTAACGGCATACCTATCAGGGTTGTCATATCAGGATGACCGTCCGGAAAACCGACTGAATCAGGGTCTTCCTTGATATTATTTATAATCGAAGTTTCGGGCGATTTATATATTTTACTTAGCAGACCTTTTCCTTCTGGTTTATTGCCTAATCTTTTTTTTGTTTCATCGTCGATGCCGACAGTGTAAAAACTTTCAAGCTTGCCGTCCTGAGAAAACAGACCAAGTGCAACATATTTTGCCCCGGCTAATGAAGATAATTCTGAAACAAATTCCTGGTAGAAGCTTTCGACATCACCCGTGTTATACAGTTCAGCTTCCAGCTCCCTGATTTTTTGTAAAGAATCTGTGAGCAAAACCATTCTGATATTTGCTTTAGCAAGGTAATCTAGTTGTTCCTGGTAATTATCATTCATAATATTTAGTCACTTTTATTAATGCTAATCGATGTTATCGAACATACCATCCAGCATAGACATTTTTTGTTTGATTTCCGGCAACATGGTTTGCAATGTCTTTTTATCAGAACCAAGTTTTACAAGGTAATCATTATTGATATTTTTTAATATGTCAGCTTCAGGCAAGTCTGCTTCTAACTGATAACAAATACTATCTGCCAGGCTTAGTAAGGCAGCTGCAGAAGAATTAACAAGTTCAGAGGGCTGATGGTGTGTTTCAATCAATTCCTGTATATCTTCGGGCAGGTTCCATTTACCAATTATTTTTGCCCCAACCAGGGCATGACTGATTCCCAAAAGCTTAGTTTCTTCATCAATGCTGTCACATTCCATCGAATTTTCTGCTTCTATCAATGAGTGGTATTCAGGAAAAGTATCTAAAAGGATAAATTTACCTACATCGTGCAATAAGCCGACGATATAAGCTTTGCCCTGATCTTGTTGTGTTTGTTTTTCCAGAAACTCAGCAACAGTTGCTACTTTAAGAGAGTGAGACCATATATTTTTTCGTTCTGCAGTCGCTGGAAATGATTCTAATGCGCCGGCCGATAACAAGATGTTTCTTATAATATTATTACCCAAAATAACAGATGCACTTTCAATATCATCTATTTTCCCACTCATTCCATAAAACGGTGAATTTGCAATGGATAACAGCCGTGCTGCAAGTAAAGGTTCTTGCTTTAAAACACCGGCTATTTCTCGATTATCTGTTTTGGCAGAATCAATTATACTGATCGCTTTTTGAATAACCTGGGAAAATGGTTTTACATTAGCAATTGCTTGTTCAATCTTTTGTTCTGTTTCTGCGCTCATATTGTTAATCTTTTTTACTCTTGGTTATACTTTCTATATCGTTTCAGTTAAGACTAATATCGTTCCACCTGAACCTGAACTTATCCCCATTTTCTTGCCATGTACATCCAGCCTGGCTTCATTTGCTAACGTGACAGTCTCAAACTGATCGCCTGCTTTACTGGATACATTTTCATATATATCAAACAATTTATCGGGTAGTGACTGTTTTGCCATGCTGCCGATTACTGGTGCTGTGCCATTGCTTAACCATTGTTCTGTTAATTTATTGGTAATTGCCACGATACCGCTGTCATCAATGCCAATAATGCCTGCTGGCATATTCTCAAGCACCTCTTGTGCGATAGTCAGAACATGCAGGTTTAAATTTGCTTCTTCTGTTTTTTTCTCAACATTTTTACTTAGTTGCAGGTTCGCTTTTTCTAATGATGCATTTGCCAGCTTTAGTTCTTCAGTTAAGCGGATGTTCTCTAACTTCATTTCATAATGTTCAAAAGCTTCGGCCACATTTTTCTGTAATAATTCATCATCCCAGGGTTTGGTTAGAAATTTGTAAATGGCGCCTTCGTTAATGGCATCAGTAACGGAATTAAGCTCTGTATATCCGCTGAGTACGATACGAATGGTATCTGGGTGTGTTAGTTTTACCTGGTAAAGAAATTCTACCCCGGTCATTTCTGGCATTCTTTGATCCGTAATAATGACGCCAATGTCGTGTTCTTCCAGAACCTTTAGCCCTTCTTTGCCACTATATGCCCGAAATATTTTGTAGCCTTCTCTACGTAATAGCCGGGTCAAAGACGACACGATATTTTCTTCGTCATCAACGAGTAATAGTGTTCTTTGATATTGTGTGTCATCTACCAAGATGATGTTCTCCAAGCCGTTATATTTAGCGGATTCACTTTTTTTGAATAATTGCTGCTTTAACAACTGCCTGAAATTGAAAATGGAAATAATTGTGTTTATTAGGTGTATTTTTTGTATGTATAAAAAGCATCTAATTTTGTTTCCAGTTTCTCTATTTCAGTTCAAAGCGTAAATAACTCATTCTGCAATTAAACTTATCGGCAGAATTCGGAATTTTTTAAGTTAACTATTTGTATTTTTAATATTTAGAGAGAAATTGTTTAATGTGTTTTTCTAAACAGTATTAAGAATGAGTAATATTGCAGGCAATATTTAAGTTCAGTCCGTTAGAGTCGATAAGGGGTAAAGCAATACAAGGTTTTACTTTATTTGTGTTTCTATAGGCTTAAAAATAATAGTGTTATAAATCAGCAATGACTACTTCATCATCCGACAATTTTTTTGCTGGCCTCAAATCCATTGTGGATTCAGCTTTTCCTAAAACATGTCCTATGTGTGGGAAAACGTATAATAATGAAGATGCCTTTATAAATGAGACAACAAAGCTCAATAATCAAACTGGACTTAAACAGTCCTATGATGATGATGATCACACCATCGTCGAGCTCTATCGAAATTGTTCCTGTGGTTCGACATTAATGAATTTTTTTGGTGATCGCCGGGATACTTCCGAAGCAGGTGAAAAACGCAGGGCGAAAATTGGAGAGCTTATTGAGTACCTTATCACCCAGGGTCTAGAACAAGACCTGGCGCGGACTGAGTTATTAAAAGCAATACGTGGCGAAAAAAGTGAAGTGCTAAAAAAAATCAAGCTTCCAAAAAATTAATAGATGATTTTAATATTTGTTTTAACGACAGAGTATACTGTCAACAAATAAAAAACCCCGGGTGAAAAATTCATACCGGGGTTTTCATTACTGTGCTGATTATTATATCGTGTTACAAGCTTTGATAATAATCAATCAAGATTTTAGCCACTTCAGGACGTGAGAATTCTTTAGGTGGCGCTTCACCGTTACCGAGCATTTCACGTACCTTAGTCCCCGAGAGAAGAACAAAATCTTCTTTTTCATGATCAGGTGCTTCACACATCATGACCACTTTATTGAGTTTCTTCGACCAGGCGGTGTGATCGGCTTTAAAGATTTCGATGTCTAAAGAGCCCGCTGGAACTTCATCTTCAAAGATAGTTTGGGCATCAAATGCACCGTAGTAATCACCGACACCGGCATGGTCACGACCAATAATAAAGTGAGTCGCGCCCATGTTTTGACGGAAGTAAGCATGTAATACCGCTTCACGAGGGCCGGCATATAACATGTCGAAACCGTAACCGGTTACCATGGCACTGTTTGCTGGGAAGTACACTTCAACCATTTTACGAATTGCCGCATCACGTACTGGCGCAGGAATATCACCGGGCTTTAATTTACCGAGTAACATGTGAATCACAAGGCCGTCACAACCTAAACGATCCATGGCCATATGGCAGAGTTCTTCGTGTGCTAAATGCATCGGGTTACGCGTTTGGAAGGCCACGATTTTTTTCCAGCCACGCTCTGAAATTTCGTTACGAATTTCAACCGCAGTACGGAAGGTATCCGGGAATTCTGTCAGGAAGTAACTGAAGTTAAGCACCTGGATGGGACCAGAAACCGCGGTTTGACCCTGGCTGTTAAATGCAGCAACACCCGGGTGTTCTGTGTCATCTGTGCGGTAAACCTTATCTGTCATGGTTTTCATTTGTTCATCAGAAACGGATTCAATCGCTTCAACATCCATAATCGCGAGAACAGGATTGCCGTCTACATTGGGGTCACGTAAAGCAATACGTTTTGCATCACCAATCGCATCGGCATTTTCGAGTAAACACATCACTGGAACCGGGAAGAAAGAGCCATCCGTTAAGGTCATTTTTTCTGCGGCACCCATGGCATCAGCGACGTTCATAAAGCCTTTTAATGGATTGAAGTAACCGCCACCCATCATCACAGCATTTCCGGCTGCCTGTGAGCTGATAATGACGGATGGTAATGATTCAGCTTCTTTACTGAGCTTGTCATGTTCGGCATCGTCATAGACGAAGCGCGGTTGAAGTTCGTCGGAACCTACTGGTTTAATCATCCTAATATTCCTCGTTTCTACGACCTGAAAAAGGTGAGTAGTTAATGGTTAAGATACTGTTTTTAAATGTTTTTATTATTTGTTTTGTTGCAGTTAATTTGCGAAACCTGACTGCAAATATCAACACAATGCAGGCTAAATAATAGTGAGCAGCACTATACAACACTCTGCACTGGTCAGAATAATAGGTCTATTTATGAGGTCATAGAATGTGATGAATTGGCGGGATTTTGAGTCTGGGAGATAAAAAACACCCATCAAATGATAGGCGTTTAGTCACAAAAATCCTTACCCGTGGGAGCATTTACGCATTTGTTGCCAGGAATTTGTCGATACAAGTATAAAAATCAGCGAGTTTAACCGGTTTTGATAAGTAATCACTAAATCCAACTTCTAAGCCGTGACGAATATCAGCCTCCATGGCATGAGCACTAATAGCAATAACCGGTATATGTTTTAATTGATCGGTTGTTTTTAATATTTTCAATACTTCGTAGCCATTCATGCCGGGTAAATTTATATCAAGTAATATCAAATCTGGTCTTTTACTTTTCGCAAGATCAAGACCAAGAAAGGGTTCATGTGCCGTTTCCAGCTTGATATTATTTCTTTGTCTTAAAAGTGCTTCAATAAGCCGAAGATTGGCCGGATTATCTTCAATATATAATATCGTTTTTTGTTGCCCACTATCTTTTGTTAAGTCCTGAATTTTTTCGTTGCCTGGAACAGAGTCTTTCTCAGCTGATGAAAGCATTTTTATTTCGTCCAGTTCAAACTCAATCCAGAAAGTACTGCCCACACCAGGTGTGCTTTCTAGCCCGATTGATCCACCCATTAGTTCCATGAGTTGTTTACTAATGACCAGGCCAATACCAGTGCCTTCAACATTACTATATTCTGCGCCTGCCCTTTCAAAGGGTTTAAATAACTTATTTTGCTGATCAAGACTCAGGCCCAGGCCGGAATCAGTGATTGAAATTCTAAGTCGATGGTTGTTTTCAAGGGTTTCAGCGTTGATGCTGACATATCCACCGCTCTTGTTATATTTAACAGCATTTGACAACAGGTTTAATAAAACTTGCTTGGCGCGTGTGAAATCCATACGTACAAGATAGTCTTTATTAGCCGGGATGTTATTAATAAAATCGAGATTATTTTTTTCAATTAAGGGTAAAATAATTGCAGTGCTATCATTCATTAGTTCAATAAAGCTCACATTGTCGATCGACAAGTTTAAATGCCCTGCTTCAATTTTGGTTAAATCGAGTACTTCATTAATTAACTCAAGCAGGTGATCTCCCGCTTTAAGAATTTCATTTATACTTTGAATGTGATCTTCATCTGTAATATCAACTTCAAGTACCTGGGCAAAACCTAAAATGGCGTTCATTGGTGTTCGTAATTCATGACTCATATTGGACAAGAAAATAGATTTTGATTTACTGGCTTCTTCTGCTTCCTGCATAGCTTTTTGCAGATCTGATGTACGTTGTTTAACCGTTTCTTCCAGGTGTTGCTGGTGTTGTTCCAGGTTTTTTAACACGATATTTCTTTCGAACTCGGTAGCTAAGCGAGTGGAAAATACATCAAGAATAGAAGCATTTTCTGTGGTAAGTGTCATAGGCTTGATATCAAGCACAGATACCAGGCCTATGGTTTTACCAGCTGAAGTTATAAGTGGCGAACCAAAATAGCTTTCCACCCCCATATCAATTAACATTTGATCATCTGAATAAATTTCAGATGCGTTTGTTTCAATGATACTTTTTTCCTTGCTGATAATATCTTTACAGGGCGTGCCTTCAAGTGGGTATTCAAAATTTTCGGCATAGTGATTACCTGCTCTTACTGCAAGGGTGCGAACATGAGTTCGCTCTGGTTCAATCAATAAACCGATGAAGGCATATTTGCAGTTATAAACATCGGTAAGATTCCCATTTTGTCTTCATGCACAGTTTCAAACGTGGTTGAACTATGCTCAGAGTTGGTAAGCTGTAAAACCATCTCCCGAAACTGGGTTTCATTGTAGAGAGGTTTTATGTCATATGGATGCATTTGCATCAGTTCTGCATAAGAATATTTAACCTGATCCATTGCACCTTTATTAACATACGTAAACTTAAGATCATCAGCGGAAAAAATAAACACACAATCGGTAGTCGCATCAAGTGAGTTTTTAAATTCAGTAAGTTCTTGGGTATTGTCTTTTTGTCTTTTAAGAATTTTTTTGATAAGTAAGATGATCCGATAAGTTATGTAACTGGTGACAGCAATGACCAGCAGGATAACGAAGAAAAATGTTGTTTTGAAAAATTCTCTGGATTTAGCTTGTTTGAGATAAAGCTGTTGTTGTGCCTGGTTATGAAGTCTGTGTAATTGTGAACGGGAAATTTCAAGTTGCTCATAAGCATTATCAATTGCCGTTGTAGAGATTTCATTTTTATAACTAAGTTCCGTAATTTGTTTGAGAAGAATAAATGAATTGTTTTTCAGGCGCGTTACCGATAAATCAAAATCAGCAACACCCTTATTTTCATGTAGTTCAAATAAGAGTGAAAGGCTACGTGTAGTGACGTGTAAATAGTTTGCGACACGGATATCTTTTTCCCGCAGTAAATCAGGGTTGTTGTTTAATGAAGTTTTGTTGTGGAGTTTATTTCTAAAAAACCAGTCAAGTAACAGGTGATGTTCAGTTTCAATATTATTTAAATACTCAATGGAAGGGAGGTGATATTGATTGATTTGGGTGTTGATATCAGCGGATGATTTGAATTGCCACAAAAGATAGCTAATAACCATTAAAGCAAATAACGCAAGGATAGTGATGAGAATAAATATGTATCTGGTAATCGATTTTGAGGAATCATTCGAGCTGAGAGATATTTGAGAGGACATAAGTTATTTCAACATCTTCGATTTATTGTATATATCTTCAAGTATCACAAAGTTTTCATGGGTTGCGGGAAGGAAATACTTTGCTCCGACATCATTAAGAATTTTACTGTGTTCAGGATTATTGAGTGAAAGACTTAAAAAGGCTTCTCTTATTTTATTTTTTACGTTATCGGGAATATGTGGTTGTACTGCCCAAACATAGTCCGGGTATGGGGGAGAGGTCCAAAGTACACGAATACTATTTTTATCTACTCTTCCATCTCTTAATAGTTTATTAATAATTTCGGCATTCGCTGACCCTGCGCTCACTTTTCCTTCTGCAACTAGTTTTGCCGTATCATAGTGTGAGCCTGAATAAGTTACTTTTTTAAAAAATGTTTCGGGTTCCATATTCAGTTGTGAAAAAAAGTACCTGGGCATAAAGTGTCCCGAGGTGGAAAGTTTTGCACCAAAGCTAAAATGGGTATTTTTTAAATCGCTTAAAGTTTTAGCGGGGTGATTATTTTTAACTATAACAACCGAGTAAAAACGTTCATCAACATCGCGAAATATTAAGGGCTCAGCTTTGGCATTGCTGTGAGCCTTTATATAAGTGATGCCACCAAAATTGGCCAGGTCAATTTCTTTATTTAAAAACTTGTCATAGAGATCTTGATAAGATTTAGCGTAAATAAGTTCAAAGTGAAGTCCTGTTTGTTTACTTACGTAATCAATTAAAGCGTTATATCGCTTATCGAGTTGGTTTATACTGGTGTCGGGTAAAAAACTAACCCGGATAGTGGTGTTTTTATTATTATCAGAGCATGCAGCGAGAAAATTAAAAAGAACAAATACGAACGCTATTTTAGCTATAAACATCAAGTTGTTAATTGATGCCTTCATAAAATGTACTCCGTAATTATAATCAAAGTAAAATGTATACTATTAAAGGTAAACCCTAAATTATTAAATATTTCTGCTAGTTTAATCGGCTGAATTGAATTTATCTTTAATAATGACTTGAATTTTTTAAACCTTGTTTACACAGAATTTATTAACATGCATTTATGCACACATTTTTTGTAAACTTAATTGAAGAAGAATTTAACTATTTAAGATTAACTCGAGTAATAGATTAAACGAGAACTGTATTTGGAATAAAAAAACGCCCATCAATGATGGGCGTTTAGTCACAATAATCCTCCCAGAGGGGGCAGGGAGTTTAATTGTTAGGGAACAGTTTTAAGCTGCTGTTTCTTTCGCTAAACGTGCTGCTTCTGCTTCTTCTGCAGAGTAAGCTGCACCCGCCCACATCATGTCGTAAGCGATTTCTTCGTTACCATTTTCGCAACATTCTAGAACGTTTTCGAATAATGGTTGGAAAGTTTCTGAACGGTGAGAAGCTTCATGCTCTTCAAACGTTTTCCAGAAAGTGATGATTAGCGCTTCTTTGCCTTTCATTTCACTTTCTACTGCTTGACCAACAGTTGAACCTTCATTTGAAACATTACCGCTGTTTAAGCAAACAAAACCACCAACGAAACCAGTCGTTGAGTGATATGTTTTAACGTTTTCACAAAGGTAAGCAACGCGTTCTTGCACGTCGTCGATTGTGTACTCTGGTTTAATTACAACACGGTTAATTGTAACAACGCCATCGTGTGGAAAATTTCTAATAAGTCCGTCAGCCATTTGAATATCCTCGTTGGAGTTAATTGGTAACATCAGTAAATAATTGAATACTAATATAGATGGAGATATAAAATAAATCAAGGGTAAGTCATAATTTATTTTATAGACCAAGTCACATTGTCGGGAATATATCCGGTGATAATAACGACTAAATGACGGCGATATGGCGTATTTATGAAGGAATTGAGCTTCTGTTTATATTTTTATTAACATAAACAAGCTTATTATTGATGGTAAGTGCTTACTAAGAGAGGGTTATCCTGCTTTTGCCCAGGATTCACGGATATTGTTTGCCAGTCCCATTGGGTCAAACGGCTTGGCAATGACATCTGCAATATTGAGTGTTTTTAGAAATTCGACTTCTTGTGGCTGTACTTTTGCGGTCATAAACATCACCGGTGTAGAGGCTAAAGAGGGAATTTTTCGTAGTTCTTTTAAGGTTGAAGGGCCATCCATGCCGGGCATCATGACATCAAGTAACAATAAATCAGGGCAAAAATTTTCTGCTTTTTCGATTGCTTCTGGTCCTGAGCTACAAACCAGTAGCTCAAAGCCACCGACATTTTCCAGTGCAACGCGTGCAATCATCTGGATGTCGGGTTCATCTTCAACATAAAGAATTTTCTTTAATTCAGCCATAGTTATAATTCCCTGAATATTTTATGGATATAAATGGTATTTTTCTTAGTATTAAAACCGTCTGTTATATTTTTATCGGTTAATAAAAACAAAACCTTAAGCTTTATCTTAAATAAATACCATTATATATACCCATAAAAATATAAGAATTGATGATTACTGCAAGAACAAGAATAACGATCCATTTCCACGGCGAATATTAATCAGCAACCCTTTATTTTTAGTAATGGCTTGCTGCAATTCTGCGATATTTTTTATATTTTTCCGGTTCGCTGAGGTAATAACATCACCACGGCGTAAACCGGTTCGTGCTGCCGGACTTCCGGGCTCAACCGCAGTAATAATGACTCCCTCGATTCGTCCATAGAGCTTGGAGCCGGGTTTGATATTTTGTAACTCGGTACCACTTAAATGAGTATGTAACTTCTCACCCTTAATTTTCGCTTTACCATTACCTTCTTCTGCCACGGTGGCAGTTAGGCTTATCATTTTGTTGTCACGCAAGACTTTCATTTCCACTTTCTGTCCTATACGCAACAAGCCCATGTTGTTGCGCAGCATATTGGCATCTCGTACGGCTTTACCATTAATTTCTGTGACAATGTCACCGGGTTTTAAGCCTGCTCGATCAGCGGATGATCCTTTTTCAACATGTGAAACGACGGCACCACGGCGAAATGGAATATTAAAAGCTTCTGCAAGTTGCGGCGTTAAATCCTGTGCTTGAGCACCTAAACGCCCTCGTCGTACTTCGCCGTGGCTAAGAAGTTGCTGCTTAATGTCGTTGGCCATATTAATTGGTATGGCAAATCCGATACCGATATTACCGCCACTTTTCGAGAAAATAGCGGTGTTGATACCAACGAGTTCACCACGCAAATTAACCAGGGCACCCCCTGAGTTACCGGGATTAATAGAGGCATCGGTCTGGATAAAGTTTTCATAACCTTCTATGCCTAAACCGCTTCGTTCCATGGCACTGACAATACCGGAGGTGACGGTTTGTCCCAGCCCAAATGGATTACCGATAGCGATAACAAAATCACCAACACTCAATTTATCAGAGTTAGCTAAGGGAACGGCTTTGAGGCCTTTTGCTTTAATTTGAATGACAGCGACATCACTATCCGGATCGGTACCGATTAATTTAGCTTCATGGGTTTCACCGTTACGTAAGGTCACCTTAATCACATCGGCTTTATCAATAACGTGGTTATTGGTGATGATGTAACCGTTTTCTGCATCAACAATAACACCCGATCCCAGGCTCTGTGTTTTACGTTGACGCGGTTGTGAAGGTTGCTGAAAAAAATGACGGAAAAACGGGTCGTCAAATAACGGGTTACCTTGTATTTGCACAGTACCACTGGTTGCAATATTAACCACCGCGGGTGTGACGTCTTTCAACATGGGAGCCAGGCTGGGTAACGGGGTGCCCTGACTATCAACCGCAGGTAGCGAAGCATAGGCTGACAACGATAATGTACTGATTAATGTGAAGCTGATCAGTTGTCGTGTAATTGAACGGAAAAATCCCTTGTTCATATAACTCTCTCTTTATAATAAGTCTTAAATTTTATTTGTCATGTTGGAGACTGAATTCGTTAAAAAGTTCAGTTAAAGCTAAATATTGCTGAAATATGCTTTAATAAAAAAATAACCCCGAAGAAGATTCATCGGGGTATTTTGTGAAGCGCAATTTCTCTTATAAGGAAATTATTTAACTTTAATCTTACGTGGTTGAGATTTTTCTTGTTTTGGAATTGTAATCTCTAAAACCCCGTTTTTACTTTTGGCACTGATCTTATCCGCGTTCGCGGTATCGGGCAGGCTAAAACGACGATAAAAAGATCCACGTTGGCGTTCAACACGTTTGTAGCCTTCTTTTTCTTCCTTGGTTTCAGATTCACGCTCACCTTTAATGGTTAACATACCGTCTTCCATGTGCACATCGATATCGTCTGGATCAACGCCAGGAATATCGGCATGAATCAGGAAATCATTTTCAGTTTCCTTGATATCGACAGCAGGAACCCAGTCGCTGGTTGCAATACTGCTGCCTTCTTCAGATGATGGGTGGCCTTCTAACATACGTCCCATTTCACGACGTAATTGTTCAATAGAATTCCAGGGTTGATAGCGTACTAGTGACATGAGATTTCTCCTTTTGTTAAATGAGTTCATGAAAAAAATATGGTAGCTGACACCGGCCTGTTCAAGTCCTGAGAAAAAATTTAATCAAACTGAAATGAATTTTTAGCTGTTTTGCGCAAAATATAGGCTAGGTGAGTATTCCCTCACGTGTAAACTCGCAATATTGCAGGAATATTACTAACACAAGATATAGTAGCGGGTGTGAAATTTTTTTATTAAGTTTTTGCTGGATTTTATACTGTGAAAATAGGATAAGTTATTGTATTTAAAGATAATTTATACTTAGTTATGCGCTTGTAAATATTGTTGACAGTAGTACTCGGTTAGCAATAAGCTAGACGCCTAACACAACATGTAGTGTTTAAGAGAAAAAGCAGTTCACATCTCGATTTGAGCGGGATAGATTTAGTAAAAAAGTACAATAATAAAGCTGAAAATAATAATAAAACGCGATAGGAAAAAACCTGTGTTTCCGTTTTAGTTCAGTGAGTTAGCTTAATAAGCTTTGTTTCTTGAGGCCCCCCGAGAAATAAAAGCGCTATTATTAATTATTAACAACAATATAAATTGTTGAGATGGAGGATCGGGCCAATTATGAGCGCGCAGCTAAAAGCCTTGAAAACGAACAAAATACAAGATATCCCATACCAGGACGCATCCGTTGATATTTGGGATAAAAAATACCGTCTTAAAACTAAAGATGGTGAAGATGTTGATAGCAGCATGGATGAGACTTACCAACGTGTTGCACAGGCATTAGCTGAAGTAGAAGACGAAGATAAACGCTCGGAGTGGTATGAAAAATTCCTTTGGGCTTTACGTCATGGCGCCATTCCAGCCGGCCGTATTATTTCCAATGCCGGTGCGCTTGAGCACAAACCGGCGACCTCAACCATTAACTGCACGGTATCGGGAACCGTGTCTGATTCAATGGATGATATTCTGGGTAAAGTTCATGAAGCCGGTTTAACCTTAAAAGCGGGTTGCGGTATCGGATACGAATTTTCCACTTTGCGTCCAAAAGGTGCCTATGTTTCAGGGGCGGGAGCGTATACCTCCGGGCCACTGTCGTTCATGGATATCTTCGACAAGATGTGTTTTACCGTTTCATCGGCAGGTGGTCGCCGCGGTGCACAAATGGCGACGTTTGATGTCGGTCATCCAGATGTGATGGACTTCATCCGTGCGAAACGTGAAGACGGTCGCTTACGCCAGTTTAATCTTTCTTTACTGATCACCGATGAGTTTATGAAAGCGGTTGAAACCAATGATTTTTGGAAACTCGCTTTTCCTGTCACAGAAAAAGAAGCTGAAGAAGATGGTCTTGATTTAAAAAATAAAGATCTGGTGATCTGGCGCGAATGGCCAGTGACCAAGGGTTACATTACAAACCGTGAAGGTTTAGTTGCCTGTAAAGTATATAAAACGATTAAAGCCGAACATTTGTGGGACATGATCATGTCTTCAACTTATGATTTTGCTGAACCAGGTTTCATTCTTATTGATAAGGTCAACGAGATGAATAATAACTGGTTCTGTGAAGATGTACGTGCCACTAATCCTTGTGGTGAACAACCTTTACCACCTTACGGTTCATGTTTACTTGGCTCAGTTAACCTGACCAAGTTTGTTAATGATGCGTTTACCGATAAAGCCAGGTTTGACTGGAAAGGTTTCGAGAAAGTGGTCGGTATCTTTACCCGCATGCTGGATAACGTGGTTGAAATTAATGGTTTGCCACTTGAAGGCCAGCGTAAAGAAATTTTAAACAAACGTCGTCACGGTATGGGTTTTCTTGGTTTAGGTTCAACCTTAACCATGTTACGTGAGAAATACGGTAGTTCCGAAGCGGTTGAGTTCACTGAGAAAGTCAGTAAAACATTAGCGATGACAGGCTGGGAAACCGCGCTTGAATTAGCAAAAGAAAAAGGTGCCGCGCCTGTAATGGAACAGACCTTTAAAGTCACCGGTAAGATGTTGCGTCAACGTCCTGAAATGAAACGCGACGGTTATAAGGCCGGCGATAAAATTAAAGGCAAAGTGTTACATGCCAGGTACAGCCGTTATATGCAAAAAGTGGCAGAAGAAAATCCTGAACTGGCAAATGAGCTTGCTGAAGTGGGCGCACGTTTTACTCATCATAGTTCAATCGCGCCAACAGGCACGATTAGTTTATCGTTAGCCAATAACTCAAGTAATGGCATTGAGCCATCATTTGCGCATCACTATTCACGTAACGTGATTCGTGAAGGTAAGAAAACAAAAGAAAAAGTCGATGTCTATTCTTTTGAATTATTAGCTTACCGTGAACTCATCAATGATAAAGCCATGCCCTTTGCCACTGAAGAAGAGGCAAAACTTCCGGATTACTTTATAGCGGCAGATGATGTTACGCCTAAGCAACATGTTGATATTCAGGCTGCAGCACAAGCGTGGGTTGATTCAAGCATTTCGAAAACAGCAAACGTACCAACTGATTATCCGTTTTCTGAGTTTAAAGATATTTATACTTATGCTTACGAGCAAGGTTTAAAAGGCTGTACCACGTTCCGCTTTAACCCCGAGGCATTCCAGGGTGTATTAGTTAAAGAAGAAGATCTGGAAAACACGATGTACAAATTTACTTTAGACAACGGTGAAGTGGTTGAAGTGAAAGGCAACGAAGAGATTGAGTATGACGGTGAGATGCATTCCGCTGCCAACTTATTCGACGCCCTAAAAGAGGGCTATTACGGCAAATTTTAGGCGGCGTTAGCGCCTCGTATACGGCGTTAAAATTAAATTTTCGAAACCTCACTTATTAAATATAAGCTTCGGTTTCAAAAATTCAATTTTGCCTTGTCTACGAACCGCTATCTTGCCTAAAACGGAATAGTAAAGAACATAGGTTGAGCTTAAACAAAGAAGCTCGATACAAAGAATCTGAACAGGTTGGATAAGTTAAAACTCAAAACGGGAAGAGGTTTTAATTTATCCGGCCTGATCAGAACCAACAAGTAAAATATTAGCTTCGGTAGAAATTGAGGCTAAAATAAAGAATAGAGATAGTAGGGGAGAGGAAAATGGCCGTTAAAATTTCAAATAAAATTGTCGGTTATGCGGTAACAAAAGATGACGAAGACGACTTAGCAGCAGAAGCGGCGTTAAATGTCGTTGAGCAGGAGGACAGCAATGTTATCCAGATGCATGAGAAGATTGAACGTCCGGAAATGTTACTGGGTTCAACGTATAAGGTGAAAACACCGTTATCTGAGCACGCGTTATATATCACCATTAATGATGTTATTTTAAATGAAGGCACTGACCATCAGGTACGTCGCCCGTTTGAAGTATTCATTAACTCGAAAAACATGGATCACTTCCAGTGGATTGTTGCATTAACAAGAATCATCTCAGCCGTTTTCCGTAAGGGGGGTGACGTGACCTTCTTAGTTGATGAGCTTCGTTCAGTCTTTGATCCACGTGGTGGTTACTTTAAGAAAGGTGGTAAGTACATGCCATCACTGGTTGCAGAAATTGGTGATGCTATTGAATGTCACTTACGTATGATTGGCATGATTCAGGATGAAGGCCTGGATGAACATCAACAAAAACTGATTGCAGAAAAACGTGCGCAGTTAGATGGACAAGCTAAACAAGCAGACGAAGCGGAAGGCAAGACAAGTGATTTCCCGGCCAGTGCACAGCTTTGTAACAAATGTTCGACTAAGGCAGTGATCAAGATGGATGGGTGTATGACGTGTCTCAATTGCGGCGACTCCAAGTGCGGCTAATAGCGGCGCGAGTAAGTTAAATACGGCGTTGCAGCACAATTTGAAAATGCTCACGTACTAATTGTATGCTCCGCTTTTCAAATGGCACTGCGCCTTGTCTTTAACTCCCTCGCTTGCTCTTAGTAACACTGTCATTGCGAGGAGGCACAACGAAGCAATCTTAAACAGATTAAGAATAAATTAAAAAGAGATTGTCATTGCGAGCGTAGCGAAGCAATCTCAAGAAGTGAAATCCCATCATTGTTTAATAAAAG